>SHVT01000042.1 GCA_009694125.1 Rhodospirillaceae bacterium
GCGCGGAAACCTAGGCCGCCGGTTCTGGTGCCGGCGCAACGCCCGCGCGCCCACGCCCTCAGCCCTGACGAGGCCGCGCTGTTTCGCGCAGCGATGAAGGATGCGCGGCCGCTGGGTCCCCGCCGCCATCCCAAGACGCCGTCCCGGCCACCGCGCCTGCCAAAGGTGATGCCGCCGGCGATCGGGGGCCAGCCGCCCTCGATCGAGCCGCCGAGCACCGACCGGCCGCGCCCGTTGGATCGCCCGACCGCGCTGAAGCTCCGCCGCGGGCTGCTAAAGCTCGACGGGCGCATCGATCTGCACGGCATGACGCAGGCCGCAGCGCACCGCGCCCTCAACGGCTTCATTCTGCACCAGCGCGAAAGCGGGAGCCGCTGCGTTCTGGTCATCACCGGCAAAGGCTCGGCCACGACCGGCGAAATCGGGGTGCTGCGCGCCAATCTGCCGCGTTGGCTGACCGAACCGCCGCTGGGCGGATTGGTGCTGGGCGCCGTGCCGGCGCAACCCAGGGATGGCGGCGATGGCGCCTTCTACATTCTGCTGCGGCGGAAGCGGTCCGGGCCCTAAGTACGGCGTGGCCTGGCGATCGTCAGTCGTCAGCGCACAAAGAAATGAGGTATGATTTGCCTTCGAAGATCGGTTCTAAGTAAGATGCGTTATATCTAACCAGATATTAGGAGGGGCCCTCATGTTGCGCCACGCCTCGAACGGTTCCTGGCGTCTTTTGCCGGCGGTCGCCCTTGCCTTCACCCTGGCGGGCTTCGCGGCCGACGCCGGCGCCCAAACCAAGACGATCACCGATTCCGCGGGACGCAAGATCGCCGTCCCCGCCGAGGTCAAACACGTCTATGCCGCCGGCAATCCCGCCACCATCCTGATCTACACGCTGGCGCCGGAAAAGCTGATCGGTTGGACGCGCAAGATGGCGGCGCGGGCGGAGCCGTTCATGCCCAAACAATATTTCGACCTGCCCGAAATCGGCCGGCTGACCGATCGGGGCAACACCGCCAATATCGAAGTCGTGCTTGGCACCAAGCCCGACCTCATCTTCGACTACGGCACGATCAATCAGGCCTTCACCGAAATCGCCGACCGCATGCAGGAACAAACCAAAATCCCGTACATGCTGGTCGATGGCTCCTTCGACAAGATCCCCGAGGCTTACCGGCTGCTGGGCCAGGCCCTCGGCGTGCCCGAACGCGCGGAGAAACTCGCCACCTATGCCGAAAGGGTCGTCGCCGAGGTCAAGGCCATTCAGGCCAAGGTACCGGTCGATAAGCGGCCGAAAGTCTATTACGGCCGCGGTCCCAATGGGCTGGACACCGGGCTCCAGGGCTCGATCAATGTCGAGCTGCTGGAAAAGGTCGGCGCGCGCAACGTGGCCGAAGCGGCGGGCAAAGGCGGGCTCAACACCGTGTCGATCGAGCAGGTCCTGACCTGGAACCCCGACATCATCCTGACCATCGAGCGCGATTTCTTCGGCAGGATGCCCACTGATCCGCGCTGGTCGGCGATCAAGGCGATCAAGGACAAGCGGTTCTATCTGGCGCCGGAATTCCCCTTTCCCTGGTTCGACATGCCGCCCTCCGTCAATCGGCTGATGGGCGTGCGCTGGCTCACCTATCTGCTCTATCCCGACCAGCAGACCGTCGACCTCGCGGCTTCGGCGCGCGAATTCTATGAGCTTTTCTATCACATCAAATTGACCGACGCGCAGGTCAACGAATTGCTGGCCACGGCCGCGCGCAAGTCCTAACCGGCGGCCGGTTCCGTCTCTTAACATCTGCCCTTGGCCCTCCCCCGGCCCACGACCGGAGGAGGGCCAACCGTTTTGCCCGGTTCAGAATCCTTTTTCCTGCCCGGCCCGAAAAGGGTAGGGTGACGTTCCCCAGAGGCAACCGCGTCCGAGCCGTAACCACATGAGCGATGCCCGCCAATCCGCCGCGCCTGCACCGGTGGTTCCGTCAGCCGGCATCGTCGGCGTGATTACCGCGCTCAGCGAGCGCCGTTATGGCGCCTTCGTCCTGCCGACGCTGCTCCTCGTGCTGATGTTCCTGTTGTCCTTCGCCATCGGCCGTTATCCGGTGAGTCCGGGCGAATTGATCGAGGTCTTCATCGCGCAGTTGACCGGCATCGCGCATGATTTGCCCCCGGTCGTCGATACCGTGGTCTTTCAGATCCGCATGCCGCGTGTGGTCGCGGCGATGTTGGTCGGAGCGGCGTTGGCGGCATCGGGCGCCACCTATCAGGGCCTTTTCCGCAACCCCCTCGTCTCGCCCGACATCCTGGGCGTGTCGTCGGGCGCCGGGTTGGGCGCGGCGCTCGCCATCTTCCTGTCCCTGCCGGTGATCTTTATCCAGGGGCTTTCGTTCATCTTCGGGTTGGCCGCGGTGTTTCTGGTCTACGGAATGGCGCAATTGGTGCGCGGCCAAAGCGACCCCACCCTTGTGCTCGTGCTGTCCGGCGTTGTCACCTCGACGTTGTTGATGGCCGGCATCTCGCTGATCAAATACATCGCCGATCCCTATGACCAATTGCCGGCGATCGAATATTGGCTTTTGGGCAGCGTGGCCTCGGTGAAACTCACCGATCTCGGTACCGTCCTCATCCCGATCACCCTCGGTCTCGTTCCCCTGGTGCTCCTCCGCTGGCGCATAAATCTGATGAGCCTCGGCGACGAAGAAGCGCGCGCTCTCGGCATCAATACCAGCCGATTGCGCATCCTGCTGATCGCGGCGGGCACGGCGATGACCGCGGCCGCGGTGTCGATCAGCGGCGTCATCGGCTTCGTCGGCCTGATCGTCCCGCATATGGCGCGGCTGATGGTGGGGCCGAATTTCTCGCGGCTGCTGCCGGCGACCCTTCTGCTCGGGGCCGGCTATGTTCTCGCTGTCGACAACGTTGCCCGCACGCTGGCTCAAGTGGAAATCCCACTGGGTGTGCTTAACGCCTTCATCGGCGCCCCGGTGTTTCTGTGGCTGCTGACGCGCGGCCGCCGGGCTTGGCAGTGAGCCGGCGATGAAACTCGAAGTCCGCGATCTCAGCTTCGGCTATCCCGGCAAGGCGGTCGGCCGCGGCGTTTCCTTCGACCTCAATCCCGGCGAGGTCGTCGCCTTGCTCGGCCCCAATGGCGGCGGCAAGACGACGTTGTTCAAGACCATCCTCGGCCTGTTGAAGTCGCAGGGCGGCGACGCCTTCCTCGACGGCAATAGCATCCGCTCGATGAAACGCAGGGAAATTGCCCGCGGCATCGGTTTCGTTCCGCAGGCGTATGCCGGCTATTTCCCCTTCACGGTGATGGACACCGTATTGATGGGACGCACGGCGCATATCGGCATGTTCGCCTCGCCCTCGCGCTCCGACCGCGTCGTCGCCGAAGAAATGATCGAATTCATGGGCATCTGGGACATCCGCGAACAGCCTTATACCCATATCAGCGGCGGCCAGCGCCAATTGGCTTTGATTGCGCGCGCTCTCGCCCAGGAGACCAAGATCATGGTCATGGACGAGCCGACCGCCAGCCTCGATTTCGGCAATCAGGTCCGCGTGCTCGATTGCATCACCACCCTCGCCAGCCGGGGCATCGGGGTGATCCTTTCAACGCACGATCCCGACCATGCCTTCCTCTGCGGCAACCGCGTCGTCATCCTGAAAGACGGCCGCGTCGCCCACATCGGCACGCCCGAAGAGGTCATCACGTCCGAGATGCTGCGGCATGTCTATGGCGTGGACATCGAGGTGCGCGCGCTGGAGACCATGCGCAACGGGCGCCAAATCCACGTCTGCATCCCGCTCGAAGTCGAGCAGCATTCGGTGGGCTCGCGGACGCATTAGGCTCAGCCGGCGCCCCACCCGCCAAGACCGCGCGCTTCACAAAATAAATTTGCTCAAATCCGTGTTCTTGACGAGTTCGGCGACCTGCTTTCTCACATAAGGCGCGTCGATCGTTAGCGATGTGCCGGGCAAATCGGAGGCGGCGAAACTTATTTCCTCCAACAGCCGCTCCAGCACCGTGTGCAGCCGCCGCGCACCGATGTTTTCCACCGAGGCATTGACCTCGGCGGCGAGCGTGGCGATCTCTTCGATGCCGTCGGGGGTGAAATCGAGCGTCACCTCCTCCGTGCCGAGCAGCGCGACATATTGCTTGATCAGGCTGTTCTCAGGCTCCGTCAGGATGCGAACGAAATCCTCGCGCGACAGGGCGTTGAGTTCGACCCGGATGGGCAGGCGCCCCTGCAACTCCGGCAAAAGGTCGGAGGGTTTGGCGATGTGAAAGGCGCCCGACGCGATGAACAGCACGTGGTCCGTCTTGACCGCGCCATGTTTGGTCGCCACCGTTGTTCCCTCGATCAGCGGCAGAAGATCGCGTTGCACACCTTCGCGACTGACATCGGCGCCGCCGCGTTCGCTGCGCGCGCAAATCTTGTCGATTTCGTCGATGAATACGATGCCGCTTTGCTCGACCGCGCTTATGGCCTCGCGCACGACCTTGTCCTGATCCAGGAGTTTGTCGCTTTCTTCGGCGATCAAGGCGTCGTGGGATTCGCCGACCGTCAATTTGCGCGACTTCCGGCGGCCGCCAAACGCCTTCCCCAGCATTTCGTTGATATTGATCATGCCCATCTGCGCACCGGGCATGCCCGGGATGTCGAAGGTCGGCAGGCCGGTGGACGATTCCTGGACCTGAATTTCGACCTCGCGGTCGTTGAGCGCGCCATCGCGCAGCAGCTTGCGGAATTTCTGGCGGGTCTCGGTGGAGGCGCTCTCGCCGACCAGGGCATCGATGACCCGTTCCTCGGCGTTCAACTCCGCCTTCGCCGCGACTTGTTTACGCATCCGCTCACGTGTCATCGACAGCGAGACTTCGACCAGGTCGCGGGCGATTTGTTCGACATCGCGGCCGACATAACCCACTTCGGTAAATTTCGTCGCCTCGACCTTAAGGAAAGGTGCGTGAGCGAGCTTCGCCAGCCGGCGTGCGATTTCGGTCTTGCCCACGCCGGTAGGGCCAATCATCAGGATATTCTTCGGCAGAACCTCTTCGCGCAGCTCGGGAGAAAGCTGAAGTCGGCGCCAACGGTTGCGCAGCGCGATGGCGACCGCGCGTTTGGCGGCCTGTTGCCCGACAATGAACCGATCGAGTTCCGAGACGATTTCGCGTGGGCTGAACGAACTCACAGGCTCTCCACGACGACGTTGACGTTGGTGTAGATGCAAATGCCGGCGGCGATGCCCATGGCCTTGCGGGCGATCGCCTCGGCATCCAACCCATCGACGTCGATCAGCGCGCGCGCCGCGGCCAGCGCGAAGGGTCCGCCCGATCCCAGACCGATAAGCCCATCCTCCGGCTCGAGCACGTCACCGGTGCCGGTCAAGATAAAGGAAGTCCCGGCATCGGCCACCGCCATCATCGCTTCCAGGCGACGGAGATAGCGGTCGGTTCGCCAATCCTTGGCCAGCTCGACACAGGCGCGGGCAAGCTGGCCGCGATGCTGGTCGAGCTTGGCTTCAAGACGCTCGAACAACGTCAAGGCGTCGGCCGTCGCGCCCGCGAAGCCGGCGATGACCTTGCCGTCCGCCAACCGCCTGACTTTGCGGGCGTTGGATTTGACCACGGTATTGCCAAACGTCACCTGACCGTCGCCGGCGACGACGACACGGCCGCCCTTACGCACCGACAGCACGGTCGTGCCGTGCCAGCGAATTTCGCTCACCGATATCTCCTCCCCGGCGCACGCGGCGCAAGATGCGGTTTTCCCTAGTACTCGCTCGCAAAGCTCCGCGCAACCGGCGCGGCGTCGACGCGTGAGGCCGCCCCATGGGATGCGGGGTCGCACCGAGTGGCTTGCGCGGGAGCCTTGTCTGAGCTTTGTTCGTCGTGCATGGCCCTGGCTCCCTCGACCGCCCGTTTCATTCTCGTGGCTTTTGCCCATCTGGCTTCCACGGCGGCGATGATCGCGCCGGCCGTCGTCAACGGTTTCCCGCTCGTCTACGACGATACCGGCATCTATATCCGCGGCGCTTTCCCCCTGGCAATAGCGCCGGAACGGCCGATTTTCTATAGCCTCATGATCGCCGCGCTGCTGCCCTCGGCGGGTTGGGGGTTGTGGCCGGTTGTCTTGGCGCAGGGTTTTTTCGCGACGTTCGTGTTGAGTGCCGCGTTCCGGCATATTCGCGGACCGAAGGCGATCGCGGGCGTCGTGGGGCTGGCCGCCGCGCTGACTCCGCTGACGGCCCTGCCTTGGCTGGCCAGCCAAATAACGCCGGATATTTTCGCGCCAATCCTCGTCCTTGCCCTATTCCTGCTGGCCTGCGGTGAGGAAACGCTGTCGGGCCGAACGCGCGCCGGCCTGTTCGCCCTGGCCGTTTTCTCGATGGCCTTGCATTTTTCGCACTTATTCTTGGGCATCGCGTTGATGCTCATGGCCCTCGCCACAAGGCGCTTTGGTGATAGCAGGCTTTCGCTGAAGCTCCCCGTGGCCGCCGTGGTGATGGCGATCGTCGGGGCCGGCGCCGTCAATGTCGCTTTGACGCGGGATGTTTTTCCGGGGCGTGGGGGGCCGATTTTCGTTCTGTCCCGTTTGGTCCAGGACGGCATCGTCCACCGGTTCCTTCAGGAAACCTGCCCCTCGCCCGACTATCGATTATGTGCCTTCCGCGACACGCTGCCGAAAACCGCCGATCAATTCCTGCGGATGGACACGCGCGCCCTGGATCGGATGGGCGGCTGGGGGCCGGCGGGAATCGACGAGGCCGGGCGCATCATCGCCGAGACCCTGGTCTTGTATCCCGGAATGCATCTGCGCGCGGCGGTGGCGGCCATCTGGCGGCAATTCTTGGGTATCCGCACGGGCGAGGGCCTCTCACCCAATTTCGGCCCAACCCGCTCGGATCTGGAAACATATTTGCCGGCGGCAGTTCCGGCTTTCGACAAATCCCTTCAGCAGCAAGGCAGGCTGGATTTTCTCACGCTGAATTTGGTTCACATCCCGGCCGGCGTCGTCGGCCAGATTTTCCTCATCCTTGCCCTGATCTTCGCTCGTGACACGGCGGGCGGCGGGCTGACGACCCTCTTTGGCTTCGTTGCCGCTGGGTTGGTCGCCAACGCGATTATCTGCGGGATCTTGTCGAACCCGAACGACCGTTATCAATCGCGCATGATTTGGCTGGTCGCTCTCGCCGTCGCCTTGGCGATCGTAGGCGGACCGCGGTTGGGCGGGCCGCGTGGGCGTCAGGCCGATAGGTCGAAGAACATCCCGGTCAAATAAGACGAATCGATCTTGTTTTCGAGGGCGTGGGGCGTCGCGTCGTTTTGTAGCCGGGCCTTGCGAATCTGGGCTTGTCCGAGCTGCTTTTCTTCCAGGCGGATTTTCGCCACTTCCTGCTCCGTGCGGGTCACCTGGCCGTCGAGCTGCTTGATCGCGCCCTTGGCCAGATTGATGTTTTTCCGCTGGAAGTAGTCGGTCGTGCTCAACTTCGCGAAGGCCGCGTCGATGGCGGCGGCGTCGCGGTCGGCCTGTGTGGCAAAGCCGTTATACCCGGGCGCGTCGAGAACCAAGCTGCCATCCCGGCGCAGCTCGGCGAGATCCTGCCCGGTGTTAACCAGGCCGTCGACGACATGGTTAAATCCATCGAGTTTGGTTTCGATTTCATTGCGCTTGAGGTTGAACTCCCCGGTTTTTGTGTCGCGGATGAAACCCTTCAGCTCGTTGAACATTTTCTTGAGGTCGACGACGCTCTTTATGTTCGCTTCAAGTTTTCCCTGGATGGCCAGGAAGTTCGAGCGCCGCTTGTTGAGCTTGACGAGTTGCGAATCCTGAAAAGCCGTCGAGGGCCGCCTGAGCTGTTCGGCGTTGATCTTGTTGATCTTTTTCGTTAGCTCCGCGTCCAGACGCTTCTTCAGCCGCGCCAAGGCCGAATCAAAGCCCGCGTTCAGATCGCTTCCCGAGAACGGGCTGACGGTCGCCGTGCTTTCCTCGCTTGACCGGGCGTTTCTGCCCAACGACGACAGGCACTATCCTACCACCACCCCGGTGGGAACGGCAACTACCGCTCACGACGTCATCATTGGCCGCTTGGTGTGAATTTTCCGTAAACGCCGCCGCGATCGGCGGGCAACTCCGAGGGCGGGATAGGCATGGCGCTGACCCGGGGTTCCTGATAAAAACCGGCCAACATCCACCAAAGCTTCGAGGACGCGATGCGACAGGCTCGGGTCGAGCGCCTGACCAAAGAGACCCGCGTTACGGCGGTCATCAACATCGATGGCGCCGGTGTCTATGACGTGAAGACCGGCATCGGTTTCCTCGACCACATGATGGAGCAATTGTCGCGCCACAGCCTCATCGATTTGACGCTGCGCGCGGAGGGCGATCTCCACATCGATTTTCACCACACGACCGAGGATACCGGTATCGTTGTGGGCGAAGCGATTGCCAGGGCCATCGGCGACCGCCGCGGCATCATGCGGTATGGCGATGCGCTTATCCCCATGGACGAAACGCTGACCCGCATCGCGCTGGACGCCTCCAACCGGCCTTACCTTATTTGGAAGGTGAATTTCAGCCGCCCGAAACTCGGTGACATGGACACCGAATTGTTCAAGGAGTGGTTTCAGGCTTTCGCCCAGGCCGCCGGCGTGACGCTGCACATCGAAACCCTGTATGGCGAGAACAACCATCACATCGTCGAGTCCTGTTACAAGGGCCTGGCGCGTGCCCTTCGCCAGGCGCTGTCGATCGACCCACGCAAGGCAGACACCGTGCCCTCGACAAAGGGCACGCTCAGCGGCACCTTGCCCGCCTAGCCGCCGGGCTTCCGCCAAATGCGCCTTTACAGCATTCACCTGCCGCCGGCCTGGATCGGCGATCGCGCGCCCGTCGCCATCCGCGAGGGGTTTTGCTGGCCGGCTTTCTTTTTCACTTTTCTTTGGGCCCTGGCGCATCGGCTGTGGTGGGCCGCCATCGGCATCTTCGCCGCGGTGGCGGTCTTGGGTGCCGCGGGTGAACTGGCTGGTCTCGACCCGGTGGGTCGGGCCGCGGTCGGTCTGGCCTTTGCCTTGGGCATGGGCTGGGAGGCCAACGACCTCCGCCGCCGCCGGCTCGAGCGCGCGGGTTTTGCCCCGGAAGGCATCGTGGCAGCCGAAGACACCGAGGCCGCCGCGCTGCGCTTTCTGTCGCGGCAGGCTGGCTGATTCGCCCAAGACTGCCATGCCGCAAGTGGCGATCATCGACTACGGCTCGGGCAATCTTCGTTCCGCGGCCAAAGCCTTCCAGCGCGCCCTCGGTGGCAAGGGTGGGGTGGCGGTAACGGCCGAGGCGGCGGCGCTCGCCCGCGCAACGCATATCGTGCTGCCCGGCGTTGGCGCCTTCGCCGACTGCCTGCGCGGCGTGACCGCCCTGCCCGGCATGGTGGACGCTTTGCGCCGCGAGGCGCTCGAAGGCGGGAAGCCTTTTCTCGGAATCTGCGTCGGCATGCAACTCCTGGCCGACCGCGGCCTCGAACATGGAGACCATGCCGGTCTCGGCTGGATCGCCGGCGAGGTCAGGCGCCTGGAGCCGCGCGACCCCACCCTTAAAGTGCCGCATATGGGCTGGAACGAAGTCGCGACCGCCGCGCCGCACCCATTGTTCGAGGGTCTGTCGAGCGCGCACTTCTATTTCGTGCACAGCTATCACTTCGTACCCAAGGTCGCGGCGGAGCAATTGGCCGCCGCCGATTACGGCGGCGACATCGCCGCTGCGGTGGGCCGGGACAATCTCGTCGGCACCCAGTTCCACCCGGAAAAAAGCCAGACGGCTGGGCTCCGGTTGCTCGCCAATTTCCTTCGCTGGCGGCCATGATCCTGTTCCCAGCCATCGACCTCAAGGGCGGCGCCTGCGTGCGGCTTCAACAGGGCGACATGAATCGCGCCACGGTCTTCAACACCGACCCCGCCGCGCAAGCTCGCGCCTTCGTCGACGCGGGCTGCGATTGGATCCATGTCGTCGATCTCGACGGTGCGATCGCCGGGCAGGCGACAAATGGCGCGGCCGTGGAAGCCATCCTGGGCGCGGTACGGGTCAAGGTGCAGCTCGGCGGCGGCGTTCGCAGCCGCGCCAACATCGAGACTTGGCTCGCGCGCGGCGTGGCCCGCGTGATCCTCGGCACGGTCGCCCTGCGCGATCCGGATCTCGTGCGGTCGGCTTGCCGCGCCCACCCCGGCCGTGTTGCCGTTGGCATCGATGCGCGCGGCGGTTTTGCGGCGGTGAATGGCTGGACGGAAACCTCGACGATGTCGGCCCTCGATTTGGCCCGCCGTTTCGCCGATGCCGGGGTATCTGCGATCATTCACACCGACATCGAGCGCGACGGGGTGCTCGGCGGCCCCAATCTCGAAGCAAGCCTCGCGCTTTCCCGCGCCGCGCCGATCCCGGTCATCGTCTCCGGTGGTGTGGCATCGCTGGTCGATCTTGCGTCGATAAAAGCCCGCGGTGAGGGACGCCTGCTCGGCGCCATCGTCGGCCGCGCGCTTTATGACGGTCGCGTCGATTTGGCCGCCGCCATCGACCTATTTCAACGCGAGGCGGTCGCGCCGTGCTGAAAATACGGTTGATCCCGTGTCTCGACGTGAGGGGCGGTCGCGTCGTCAAGGGCGTGCGGTTCGTCGATCTCCGGGACGCCGGCGACCCGACCGAACAAGCCCGCCTCTACGACGCGGCCGGCGCCGACGAGTTGTGTTTCCTCGACATCGCCGCCAGCCACGAGGCCCGCGACATCCTTCTCGATGCCGTCGGCCGCACCGCTGAGCAATGTTTCATGCCGCTGACCGTGGGTGGCGGCGTCCGCACCCTCGACGATATTCGGCGGCTGCTCCTGGCCGGGGCGGACAAGGTCTCGATCAACACCGAGGCGGTGCGGCGTCCGGAATTCGTGTCTGAGGCGGCGGAGAAATTCGGCAGCCAATGTATCACCATCGCCATCGATGCCCGCCGGACGCCAGCGGGTTTCGGCGTCTACACCCATGGCGGCCGCAACGCCGCCGGCTTGGACGCCATCGCCTGGGCTCAGCGCATGGCCGCCCTCGGCGCCGGCGAAATCCTCTTGACGTCAATGGACCGCGACGGGACGAAGCTCGGCTTCGACCTCGAATTAACCCGCGCTATCGTCGACAGGGTGCCGATTCCGGTGATCGCCTCCGGCGGCGTCGGGACGCTCGATCATCTCGTCGATGGCGTGCGCCGGGGACATGCCCAGGCCGTGCTCGCGGCTTCCATCTTCCATTTCGGCGAACACACGATCGCGGAAGCCAAAAGCCACATGAAAGCGGCCGGCATCGCCATACGTGAAGCGGCGGCGCCGTGATAGAGTTGCGCACGATCACCGGAGCAGGGTGAATGACCGACATTTCCAAAGACCCCGCCGTCCTCGACCGCCTCTTCGCGGTCATCGAATCTCGCCGCGGTGCCGACCCAAACTTGTCCAATACCGCCCGTCTCTTCGCCAGGGGCACGCACAAGATCGCCCAAAAAGTCGGCGAAGAGGCCGTCGAGGTCGTCATCGAGGCGGTGCGCGGACGTCGTGAAAGGCTTGTGGGCGAATCCGCCGACCTCATGTACCACCTGCTCGTCCTGTGGGCCGATGCCGGGATCAAGCCCTCCGATGTTTGGACCGAGATCGCCGGCCGCGAGGGCATGTCCGGCATCGTCGAAAAGGCCGCCCGCGAGCAGAGTTGAGGACCGACCCCCCATGGCCTATGACCCAAACAACATTTTTGCCCGCATTCTGCGCGGCGAAATTCCCTGCAAGAAAGTGTTTGAGGACGATCACGCGCTGGCCTTTCACGACATCAATCCCCAGGCGCCGGTACATGTCCTCGTCATCCCCAAGGGCGCCTATGTGTCGATGGACGATTTCCACGACAAGGCGAGTCCCGCGGAAATCGCCGGCTTCTTTCGCGCGGTCGGCGCGGTGGCGCGATTGATGAAATTAGGAGAAAGCGGCTATCGCTTCCTGGCCAACACCGGGCGCGATGGCAATCAGGAAGTCCCCCACTTCCATGTCCATATTTTCGGCGGCCGGCCGCTTGGCCGAATGATCGCAAAACCCGCGTCCTAGTCCTCGTTCAGGCCGGCACGGCGCGAAAAGCGCACACATCCACGACCGTGCGACTGTTTCGGTCGATCTCTCCAAAGGGCGCGATCTCCCAAATCCAGCACCCCTCCACCTCGGGGATGTCGGCGCCGGCGAGTCCGTCGAAACAGTCAATTTCGGCGTCGTCCCCGGCACCGGCGCGCTGCAGCGGCAGAATCGGCAGTTGGGAGAGCAAATTTGCCGACACCACCAAATCCGGCGCTGGAAAAACCGACCGCCAGGCGTCGAGCCGAATCCGTGGCAGCCTGTCATTGCCCTGTGTGCCGGCACCCAACAAATCGCAGGTGTGGGGCCTGACATTGGCGAAACGTCGGGCGGTTCGCCGCGCGACGCGAGGGTGAAAGACATCGATCAGAACGACGTCGCGAAAGTGCTGCGCGAGCGCGGCGATGGGGATGTCCAGAAGTGCGCCCGACCCCAGAACGACAACCTGACGGCGCGCCGTCGTCGCCGCCACGCGTTCGATAAATTCCCGGGTCCGGGCGAGATGCGGGGCCCAGGCCCGGCGCTGCCGCGCAAGCAGCGCGATTTGTTCATGAACGTAACCGGCGTTTCGGGCGTGGGCGGTCGCGCGCTCGAAAAAATAGGCCAGCGCCTCGGCAATCACGGTCCGGCTCGGTCCGTTAGGTCTTGCGTGCCGGTTCTTTCCGTTCCTGGTACAGGTTCATGATGGCCGCCGCGGTTTCCTCGATCGATCGCCGGGTGACGTCGATGACCGGCCATCCGTGTTGTGAGTAGAGACGGCGCGCCGCGGCGATCTCTTCCTTCACGGCCTGCGGGTCCGTGTATTGCGAGTCTTCGGTTTCGTTCAGCATATGCAGCCGGTTGCGCCGGATCTGAATGAGCTGGTTGGCGTCCTTGGTTAGCCCGACAATCAGCGCCTTGTTCATCGTTGTCAGATTCGGCGGCAAGGGACAGCCGGGGACGAAGGGGACATTCGCCGCTTTCACGCCACGATTTGCCAAATAGATGCAGGTGGGCGTTTTCGACGTGCGCGACACACCAACGATAATGATGTCGGCCTGATCGAGGTCCCAATTGGATTGGCCATCGTCGTGAGCCAGGACGTAGTTCATGGCTTCGATGCGGGCAAAATACTCCGCGCCCAACTCATGTTGGCGACCCGGCAATCCCTGGGCCTTTTCCCCGAGATGGCTGGACAGGGCGGCGAGTACAGGATCGAGGGCCGAGATGCTGGGAACACCCAGGGCGCGGCAGCCTTCGACGAGCGTTTGTCGCAGGGTCACATCGACAAGCGTGAACAGCACAATCCCAGGATTGGCTTCGACACCCACGAGGGCCTTTTCAAGCTGGGGTTTGCCGCGAATCATCGACCAGGCATGTTCGATGGCTTGTATCTTCTCGAACTGAGCCACGCAGGCTCGCGCCAGCGTATGAATTGTCTCCCCGGTGGAATCGGAAACGAGGTGGAGATGAAAGGTCTTCATCCGATCTGCTCTCTGTATGGATTTTGGCCGTCGGGGATAAGTGAGGGGTTTTCCACCGCGTCGTTATAAGGCTGCACGTATTGCCGTTTAACGTCCACAGCCATAAAGACGGTGTATGGAGATATCCCCTGGCCCTCTGACCCGTGGGGGATTTCGATCGTCGATCATTATATCCCCGTGACTCCACATCATTGCTGTGTCGCCATACCCAGCCGGTAGCTGGGCTTTCAGGACCATTTGCCGACATGATACACACTCCTCTCGGCTAGCGGATCAATCGGTCTGTTACCTGCGGATCGCTCGGGGTAGACATTCAATCCCCGCGACCCTCGCTCCAACTACAACCTCAACCTAAGAAGATTAGGTTCTTATCATAAGAGAGATAACGAACGTCCCGATGAAACCCGCACAGATTCCAACGCCACTAAAGACCAAACCGCTGCTCACGGTTCTTGGCGGCGAAACCCTGACACCGCCGCCGATCTGGCTGATGCGGCAAGCCGGACGTTATTTGCCGGAATATCGAGCCACACGGGCGAAGGCGCCAGACTTCCTCTCCGTGTGTTTTAATCCCGATCTCGCTAGCGAGATCACGTTGCAGCCGATCAAACGGTTTGGATTCGACGCCGCCATTCTTTTTTCCGACATTCTCGTCATCCCCCATGCACTCGGCCGCCATGTCGAATTTCGCGAGGGCGAGGGTCCGGCCCTCGCGCCGCTGGAGTCTCCGCGCGGCTTGGCCGCGCTTTCCGAGGAAGAATCGATGGTGCCGCTCGCGCCAGTGTTCGAAACGATTCGCCGCGTGAAAGCGGCGTTGCCGGCAGACACGACGTTGATCGGGTTTGCCGGAGCACCTTGGACGGTCGCAACCTATATGGTCGAAGGTGGATCGAGCCGGGATTTTTCCAGGGTTAAGTCCTGGGCGCTCGGTGATCCTGATGGGTTCCAGGTCCTCATCGATCGCCTTGTCGACGCAACATCCGCCTATCTCATCCGCCAGATCGACGCTGGCGCCGAGGTTCTCCAACTGTTCGATAGCTGGGCTGGCGTGTTGCCGGCGCCGGCGTTCCAGCGGTGGTGTGTCGCGCCGGTTCGGGAAATCGTGCTGAGACTGAAAAAACTTCGGCCGCTTGTTCCGATCATCGGATTTCCCCGGGGTGCCGGGCTTGGCTATCAGGGTTTTGCATCCGCCACGGGCGTTGATTGCCTTGGCCTCGATTCCACGGTCCCGCTTCACTGGGCGGCGCAGGCGTTGCAGCCCCAGGCGACCCTGCAGGGCAATCTCGATCCCATCCAACTCCTGGCCGGCGGAGGGAACCTGAAAACCGAAATACTACGAATTGTCGGGGCTCTCGGACGGGGACCGTTCATCTTTAATCTTGGTCACGGCATTCTGCCGAAAACGCCGATCGCACACGTCGAGGACCTGGTGACGACGGTCAGAAGCCGTTCGTAAGATGCGCCGCCTTGCCGTTATCGCGTTCAATCTCGGCGGGCCCGATCGGCCGGAAGCGATCAAGCCGTTCCTTTTGAACCTGTTCGGCGACCCGGCGATACTGGGCGTGCCCCAGCCGATCCGGTTCTTTCTCGCCCGGTTCATCGCCGCGCAAAGGGCGAAGGTGGCGACGGACATCTATGCCCGCATCGGCGGCGGCTCCCCCATCCTCGCCAATACCAAGATTCAGGCAAAGGCGCTGGAGAGTGCGTTGGCTGGAGAGGACGCGGTTGGGGTCTTCATCGCCATGCGTTATTGGCACCCCTTCGCGCGCGAAACGGCGGCGGACGTCAAACGCTTCGCGCCCGACCGCATCGTGCTGTTGCCGCTGTATCCGCAGTATTCGACGGCCACAACCGCATCCTCGCTCAAGGATTGGCACCGGGCGGCCGCGGCGGTCGGGCTGGTGGCGCCAACTTGGGCGATTTGCTGTTATCCGACCGAGCCCGGTTTTTGCGCGACACTCGCCGATGCCCTGCGCCCGGCGCTGGCCGAGGCCGCGAAATTCGGCAAACCACGCGTATTGTTTTCGGCCCATGGCTTGCCGAAACGGGTTGTCGCGGCGGGTGATCCGTACCAATTTCAGGTCGAACGAACCGCCGCGGCGATTGTCACGGCCGCGTCCGTGCCCGACCTCGATTGGGTTGTCTGTTACCAAAGCCGGGTCGGCAGGCTCGAATGGATCGGACCGTATGCCGAGGACGAAATCACCCGCGCGGGCAAAGACCGCGTGCCGATCGTCGTCGTGCCGGTTAGCTTCGTCTCGGAACATTCCGAAACGCTGGTCGAACTGGACATGACCTATCGTGAGCATGCCACACGTCACGGCGTGCCGGCCTACTTCCGGGTGCCGACGGTTGCCGCCACCCCTGGCTTCATTGCCGGCCTGGCCGGCGTCGTCCGGAAAACTCTTGCTGACGGGCCGCGCATGCGACCCTTCGGCGGGGAAAAGTTATGTCCGGCAACCGCCAGCCGATGTGGCTACGCGGCGATCGGTGGATAGGGAGCGAAGATGGCGGCCTGGGTGAACGATTGGTACTACTGGCTGAAAGCCCTGCACATCGTTGCCGTGATTTCATGGATGGCGGGCATGCTCTATCTGCCCCGCCTGTTCGCCTACCATGCCGGTCTCGGTCCGACCGCCGAAGCCGCGCGTTTGTTGACAACGATGGAACGGCGCCTTTACCGGATGATCATGACTCCGGCGATGCTCGTCGCCTTCGTGGCCGGCGGAATCCTGCTTACCGCGGCGAATTGGTCCGCGGGCTGGGTGCATGCGAAATTGCTCGCCGTCGTTTGCCTCGCCGCGATGCATGGCATGATGGCGCGCTGGCACCGCGACCTTGCCGCCGGGCGCAGCACGAAATCGCCGCGGTTCTTCCGCCTGGCCAATGAAATTCCGACGCTCTTGATGGTGGTCATTGTCATCATGGTCATCGTCAAGCCGTTTTGAGCGATACGATCAATTGATGGGTCGCGGCCGGGCGCGCATTGACACTGGGGTGTCCATTGGCTAAAGCTGGGTGCCCTTACGCCGCACCTTGTTGCCTGCGGCGTCGTCAAATCCTAAAAACCTCGGGCGCCGCGCCACCAAGCCGACCGCATTCTCAATGCGCATCGGCGTCGGGTCCCAAAGAGGACCGGGCTTTGCGGCAGTCCGACGGAAATCTCCCCTCCATTCACCGTCAAAGACCGAATGAACCTCCAGGAACTCAAGCGCAAAACCCCCGCCGACCTCCTCGGTTTCGCCGAGGAGCTGCAAATCGAAAATGCCAGCACGCTTCGCAAACAGGACATGATGTTCGCGATCCTGAAGCGCCTCGCGGACAACGATGTTGCGATCTACGGCGATGGCGTGCTCGAAATTCTTCAGGACGGCTTCGGCTTCTTGCGTTCGCCTGAAGCCAATTATCTCCCCGGACCGGATGATATTTATGTCAGCCCCAGCCAAGTGCGGCGGTTCGGGCTGCGCACGGGCGACACGGTTGAAGGCCAGATCCGCTCGCCCAAGGACGGGGAGCGGTATTTCGCCCTCCTCAAGGTCAACACCATCAACTTCGACGATCCGGAAAAAGTCCGCCATCGGATCAATTTCGACAATTTGACGCCGCTCTACCCGGAAGAGCGGCTGCGGCTGGAGATCGAGGACAAATCGGGTCCGGGCAAAGACAAGGACGGCAAGGATAAAGAGGCGGAAAAGCCCGCTGCGGCCAAGGCCGCGCCGCCGGCCGAAAGGGCGGAATCGGGCAAGAACCTGCTCGACGATATCCCGACCGGGCGCGGCAGCGGCGCGACCAAAGGTAAACTCAAGGCCCGCGCCCTGGCCCAGGAACTGTCGCGCAAGGATATCACCTGCCGAGTGATCGACCTGATCGCGCCGCAGGGCAAAGGCCAGCGTGCGTTGATCGTGGCGCCGCCCCGCACCGGCAAGACGGTGATGCTGCAGAACATCGCCCATTCGATCAGCGCCAACCATCCCGAGATTTATCTGATCGTGCTTCTGATCGACGAGCGGCCGGAAGAAGTGACCGACATGGTCCGCTCGGTGAAGGGTGAGGTCATCAGCTCCACCTTCGACGAACCCGCCGTGCGCCACGTCCAGGTCGCGGAGATGGTGATCGAAAAGGCCAAACGGCTGGTCGAACACAAACGCGACGTTGTGATCCTGCTTGATTCGATCACCCGGCTCGCGCGCGCCTACAACACCGTGGTCCCCAGCTCCGGCAAGGTCCTGACCGGCGGCGTCGATGCCAATGCCTTGCAGCGGCCAAAACGTTTCTTCGGCGCGGCGCGCAACATCGAAGAAGGCGGATCGTTGACCATCGTGGCCACCGCACTTGTCGATACCGGCAGCCGGATGGACGAAGTGATCTTCGAAGAATTCAAAGGCACCGGCAATTCCGAAATCATTCTCGACCGCAAGCTCTCCGACAAACGCACCTTCCCCTCGATCGACATCACCAAATCGGGCACCCGCAAGGAAGAGCTGCTGGTCGACAAGGCCGTGCTCAGCAAGATGTGGGTCTTGCGCCGCATCCTGATGCCCATGGGCGTCGTCGACGCGATGGAGTTCCTGGCCGAAAAGCTCAAACACTCCAAGACCAACAACGATTTCTTCCAGGCGATGAATCAATAGCCCTTCATGGGCACGTTCCGCACGAGGGGCCCTCAGCAGAGCCGGATTTTAGGTCCTGCCGCTTGAAGGCGGGAACGCCCCCCTTATCACCACAATAGTCGTAGCGAGTTGAACGGGCCGTTCTATTCCCTCGGGGATCGCGAGACGCGCATCAGTCAGTGCACTGCCGCCCACAGAGCGCAGGGTTTTGTTGCATCAGGGTTAGTCGTCTCGTGAGTGTTCGAATCGCCGCATGAGCTTCTGGAGTGTATTGCGTGTACCGGGAGAAGAAATACGCCTTGGGATCATGTCCACAGTACCCGTGTACTGGGCGGACGGCACGAAAGAGGGATCGGCCGCTTCATTGGGGCTAATCTTGTGTAGAAACAGCTGCGCAATTGTCTGACCCGGATAAAGTCTCAGCGGCGTTTCGCCAAGATTTCTTAACTCAAATGTCAGATTGCCCGCGAACCGCGGCCGGATACCCACTGCCGTCGCAACGATGAGTCCGAGTCGGCCCCAAGTGGATCGACCAACAACATAGGCCATCAAATCGCTTGGTAATCTTATGTATTCGAGTGTCTGCGCCAGCATGAACTGATGAGGGTGGATTACAATATTTCCCCCAAACGGGACATATTCGCGCCGATAAAGCTTTTCGAACGACTGCGGCGGTTTTTCGTGTCCCCCAAATTCGCTGATAGAACCGAATAGGGATGCGGTAACAAGGCAGAAGTCGAACCCCAGCCTTACGTCAACGGAAGCCTGCCCGGCCTTTGTTTGCTCGCCCTCGTCTAGTAAAACAGGCTGATAACGAGCCGTGCGACGGAGGTCTCTCGGAGGCGGCGCTGTAGTTCATCCGTTGAGAGAACCGTCACGGCTTTCCTCCCAGAGCCCTCGAACCTCGGACAGCTCGACTGCTTTCAGCAGAAGCGCATGTAGTCTTTCCATCTTTCGAGCGATCACATCGCCAACCGGATCCGCTGATTCGGGTATTTCGTCTAGCCGCGTCAGAAGCGCTGCCCACCCTACATTTAGGATTGATGCCAAAGTTGCTGGGAGGGCCCGATCAGCAGGAGCGGGGCGACGATATTCGATAGGGGGGACCAGTTCACAGAGGGTATTCAAGTGGGTTTCTAGATCGAAGTCGAGATCCCTCGGGTCATATAGGAGATCGGGACATCGTGCACTAAGATGCGCGCGCGCCGCACTGTAGATATCTGGTGCGATTGCGCGCAAATAGGGAACGAGTTCGACGCAGATCGCAGCCTCCACCGAATTGTACTCACCAACTAACCTGGATTATTCACGAGCGGAGTAATTTTAGGGTGGCGGGCGTAGTGTAACCCGTTGATTTCGTGTAATGTTTTGTTGTCAAAGCAAGACCTCCAGCGAACTCACTGAGTGCGACGCCCGCCATGTCAGAGCATACTGGTTTTCTTCCCGGTCTGTCACCCGTCGGAGGCAAGAAAATTCAAGCCGCGTTCGACGGCGGGATGCTGTCGTCGGATGGCGGGGTGTTGCTGCTGCGCGA
>SHVT01000043.1 GCA_009694125.1 Rhodospirillaceae bacterium
TTCGGTTCCTGATCACGGCTTCCAGACGAACCCGGTCAGCCGACGTGACGGTGATGGATATCCCGGTGCGCATGCGCCAGACTCGCACGCGCAACGCACGAGGGGAATCCCAACCAGGACTCTTTCGTCAGGCAGGGGCCACTAGGATGCGCGCCGCCGGATGAATGACGTCGCCGGTGATGGCGCGATAAATCGTGCCCACGACCGGGATATGCTGAAGGGGGTTCAGCACCGATAGCAGGTCGCCAAAAGAAAAAGTACTCGGCGCGGCCGCTTGTCGTGCCGATAGATTGGTGCCTGCCGGAGAGAGCGGCGACAAAGGAAGAACGGCTTCGGTCATCGATGGCTTCTACCAGATCGTTTCCAATGGAGTAGAAAAACCGGTGCTATAAATTCATTTTGTAAAATCAATAGGTTAGGGTTAAACCCCCCACGGATTTCCGGCATGGGGGCAAGAACTGCCGGGTCGAGAAGAACGGCCGCATTGCCGGCCGGCCGTGGCACTGGCTACAGTCCGGCCTTCTCCAATCGGTGTCTCCAGAGCCATGACTCCCCGCCTATTTTGCTTCGGCCTCGGCTACACGGCGGCCCATCTCGGGTCAATTCTCGCCGGCGAGGGCTGGAGGGTCGCCGGCACCCATCGCTGCGCCGAGGGGGAACCGGCCCCCCCATCGACCGCAGGTGTGACGTCACTTTGCTTCGGAAGGGGTCGGAGGGTTTCGCCATCGGCGCTTGAGACCGCCAATTACCTGCTCATCTCCATCCCACCCGACGAATTGGGCGAGCCGGTGCTGGACGAACACGCGGCATCGATTGCGGCGATTCCGGCGCTTCGCTGGGTCGGATACCTGTCCACGACCGGCGTCTATGGCAATCGCGATGGCGACTGGGTCGACGAAAACGCCGAACTTCGACCGACCGGGCCGCGCAACCGCCGCCGCGTCGCGGCGGAAAAGGCGTGGCTCGACGTGGGGCAACGGCACGGCTTGGCCGTGCACGTCTTTCGGCTCGCGGGCATCTACGGGCCGGGGCGCAGCGCGATCGACACCGTGCGGGCGGGAACCGCGCGAAGAGTTGCCAAGCCCGGCCAGGTCTTTTCACGCACACATGTGGCCGACATCACCTCGGTCCTGCGCGCGTCGATGGCCCAGCCGAATCCCGGCGCGGTTTACAATGTTTGCGACGACGACCCGGCGCCGCCGCAAGATGTTGTCGCCTTCGCCTGCGATTTGCTGGGCGTGCCGGCGCCGCCAGAGGAGCCCTTCGACCGAGCCCAGGCCACGATGTCGGAAATGGCGCTGTCGTTCTACGCCGACAGCAAACGCGTCGCCAATCGGCGCATCAAGGCGGAGCTTGGCGTTCGCCTTCGCTACCCCGACTATCGCGCCGGCCTCAGCGCGATATTGGCGGCGGAATCCGGGCGAGGTCGGTGACGAAAGACTCGATCAGCCGGAGGTCCTGCGGTCGAGAAAGCCGATGGTCGCCATCCTTGACGAGATGCAGTTGAACATCCTCGGATTCCATGGCCTCCAGGAGTTTCTGAGAGGTCTGCCAGGGCACTTCGAGATCGCGCATGCCGTGCAGCAGGCGGACCGGGACCTTGATCGGAATGGAACCGCCGAGGAGCAGGTGGCCGCGCCCTTCCTCGATCAGGCGCAGTGTGATCGGCACGGGATCGCCGTAAGCCGAGGGCTGGCGCCATACGCCCTCGCGGCGCAATGTCCGCCTGACGTCATCGTTCAGCCGGTCCCACACGAGGTCCTCGGTGAAATCCGGGGCGGACGCCACGCCGACCAGACCCCGCATGCGATCCGGTCGGGCAAGCGCCGCCAACAGCATGATCCAGCCGCCCATGCTGGAGCCCACGAGAATCTGCGGGCCGGTCGTCAGCGTATCGAGGACGGCGATGGCGTCGTCTGCCCAGGCGCCAATGGTGCCATCCTCGAAGCGGCCGGAGGATTCGCCGTGCCCCCGATAGTCGAAGCGAATGAAGGCGCGCCCCGCCTCGCGGCAGGCCGTTTCCAGCGCGACCGCCTTGGTGCCGGTCATGTCGGACCTGAAGCCGCCGAAAAACATCACACCCGGCGATTTGCCCGCAAAGCGCCGGTAGGCGATTGAGACACCCATGTCGCGTGATAGAATTTGCGGTGGCTCGGGTGCCGCGGCCGGGGTCTGGAGCCCGGTTCCGGAGGTCGTCTGCACGATGATTGCTCGCGTTGGAAAATCGGAAATTCGATGGATAGTAACATTGCCGAAAACGAGCAGGAATTAGCGCCGCCGCCAACGCGTCCGCCCGTGGTATTGCAAATTCTGCCGAGCCTGGTCACCGGCGGCGTCGAACGGGGGGCAGTCGATATCGCCGCAGCACTGGCTGGCGCCGGCTGGACCTCGCTGGTCGCTTCGGCGGGTGGGCCGATGGTGCGCGAAATCGAACGCGCAGGCGCCACCCACATTACCTTGCCGGTCGATAGCAAGAACCCGATCGTCATCGCCGCCAATGTCGGGCGCCTTCGGCGCGTGATCGCCGAACGTAACGTGGACATCGTGCACGCGCGCTCGCGCGCACCGGCCTGGAGCGCGTGGCTGGCCGCCCGGCGCAGCCGGCGCCCCTTCATCACGACATTTCACGGCACCTATGGCGCCGAGACCCGGCTCAAGCTCTGGTACAATTCGGTGATGGCCCGCGGCGACCGCGTGATCGCCATCTCGAATTTCATCGCCACCCACATGATCGATGCCTATGGCGCCGATCCCGACCGCATCCGTGTCATTCCCCGCGGCATCGACCTCGGCGTCTTCGATGCTCACCGTGTATCGCCCGAGCGCATCATCCAGCTTGCCGTGCATTGGCGACTTCCGGACGGCGCCCCGGTCGTCATGCTGCCCGGCCGGCTCACCCGCTGGAAAGGCCAATCCGTATTGCTCGAGGCGATGGCAAAGCTGAAGCGGCCGGACGTCGCGTGTGTCATCGTCGGCTCCGACCAGGGACGAACCAAATACCGTACGGAGCTGGAGGGCATGGCCGAACGACTCGGTATCGGGTTTTCGACTCGTATCGTCGATGATTGTCGCGACATGCCGGCCGCCTTGATGCTCGCGACCGTCGTCGTTTCGGCCTCGACCGATCCCGAGGCGTTCGGACGTGTCATCGCCGAGGCCCAGGCCATGGGCCGCCCGGTGGTTGCATCCGATCATGGCGGCGCCCGCGAAACCGTGATCCCCGGCGAGACGGGTTGGCTGGTGCCGCCCGGCGACGCCGATGCCCTGGCCCAGGCGATCGATCAGGCGTTGTCTCTGCGCGAGGAAGGCCGTCTCCGGTTGGCGGAGACCGCCATCGCCCATGTTCACGAGCGTTTCTCCAAGGAAGCCATGTGCCAGGCGACACTTGATGTCTACGCCGAACTCCTGAACGATTCCCCGCCGTGAGCGGCCCGCATTGAGCCAGGCACCGGCAGCGCCCAGACCGGGGGCGTCGCGTATTCTCGTCGTCAAGCTCGGCGCGCTCGGCGATTTCGTTCAGGCCATGGGCCCTTTCGCCGCTATCCGCCAATACCACCGCGATGCCCATGTCACGCTGCTGACCGGCGCGGCGTTCGCAAATATCGCCGCCGCGAGTCCCTATTTCGACGCGGTGTGGGTGGATGATCGGCCGCGGATGTGGGATATCGGCGGTTGGCTCCGGCTCCGGCGCAAGCTGATCGACGGCGCCTTCGACCGCGTCTATGACCTTCAGACATCGGACCGCAGCGGCGCCTATTTCTTGCTCCTCGGGCCGGGGCGGCGGCCGCAATGGTCGGGCATCGCCTTGGGTTGTTCGCACCCCCATTCCAATCCGGGCCGCGGTCTTATGCACACGATCGAACGGCAGGTCGAACAGCTGCGCATGGCGGGGATCGCCACCGTACCGGCTCCCGACCTGTCTTGGGTGCGGGCGGACATTTCACGCTTTCGGTTACGCCCGCCTTATGTGTTGTTGGTTCCCGGCGGCTCGCTCCACCGCCCGGAAAAGAGATGGCCGGCGACCCAATTTGCCGGGCTCTGCACAACTCTTGCCGCATCCGGGCAACAACCGGTCCTCATGGGCACGGCCGCCGAAAAGCCCTTGATCCAGGCCATTCTTCGCGACTGTCCGCCGGGGTTGGATTTGGCCGGCCAAACCTCCCTCGCCGACATCGCCAACCTGGCGCGCGGCGCCAAGGCAGCTATCGGCAACGACACCGGCCCCATGCATCTGATCGCGGCCGCCGGATGCCGCGCCCTGGTCCTATTTTCGTCGGCTTCCGATCCAGCCTTGTGCGCGCCGCGTGGCGGCGACGTCACTGTTCTTCGCCGCCAGGGCCTGGCCGACCTGCCCGTGGCGGAAGTTTGGGAATGGCTGGCCCCCCGCGCTTGACACTTCATCGATTCCCTCTAGATTGCCCGGTTCTGTCGGAAAAACAGCCGTTTTGAGCCGCGCCATGCCCGCTCTCACCTTGCCCGACGGCAGTGTTCGCCGCTTCGACGGTCCGATTAGCGGGGCCGCGATCGCCGCCGCGATTGGCCCGCGACTGGCGAAGGGCGCGCTTGCCATCAGGATCGATGGCGCTCTGCGCGATCTGAAGACCGTCGTCGACCGCGACGCGACAATATCGATCGTCACCCGCAAGGACGCCGACGCGCTCGAATTGCTCCGCCACGACGCCGCGCATGTCATGGCGGAGGCGGTCAAGGAACTTTTCCCTGAAGCCCAGGTCACGATCGGCCCGGCGATCGAGGGCGGGTTTTACTATGACTTTCACCGCGACACCGCCTTCACACCCGACGATTTGCCGATCATCGAGGCGCGCATGCGCGAGATTGTCGGCCGCAACGAGGAGATCGCGCGGGAAGTCTGGGACCGCAACAAGGCCATCGCTTTCTTCAAGTCGATCGGCGAACACTACAAAGCCGAACTGATCGAGAGTTTTCCGGCCGGCGAAGAAATCAGCCTCTATCGCCAGGGTGATTTCATCGATCTCTGCGTCGGACCGCATCTGCCCTCGACCGGCAAGCTCGGCACCGCGTTCAAGCTGATGAAACTCGCCGGTGCCTATTGGCGTGGCGATTCGCGCAACGCCATGCTTCAGCGCATTTACGGCACGGCCTGGGCGACGGACGATCAGCTCAAGGAATATCTACATCGGCTGGAAGAGGCTGAGCTTCGCGATCATCGCCGCCTGGGTCGCGAAATGGCGCTGTTTCATCAGCAGGACGAAGCCGTCGGCAACGTGTTCTGGCATCCCAAGGGCTGGACGCTCTACCGCATGGTTGAAAACCACGTGCGGCGCCGCATCGAAGGCGGCGGTTATGTCGAGGTGCGGACTCCGCAGCTTCTCGACCGCTCGCTGTGGGAGGCTTCCGGCCATTGGGAGAAGTTCGGCGAACACATGTTCACCGCCGAGTCCGAAAACAAAGTTTTGGCTCTTAAACCGATGAACTGTCCCGGCCACGTCCAGATATTTCGCCAGGGGCTGAAGAGTTATCGCGACCTGCCGCTGCGCATGGCCGAGTTCGGTTCTTGCCATCGCAACGAACCGTCGGGAGCCTTGCATGGGTTGATGCGCGTGCGCGCCTTCACCCAAGACGACGCCCATATTTTCTGCGCCGAAGATCAGATTACATCCGAGACGGTGGCGTTTTGTTCGTTGCTGCAACAGGTCTATCGCGATTTCGGTTTCGGCCAGCCGCAGGTCAAGTTTTCCGACCGGCCGGCGCGGCGCGCCGGCAGCGACGCAATCTGGGACAAAGCCGAAGCGGCGTTAAAGAACGCGGTGAAGGCGGCAGGCCTCGACTACGTACTCAATCCGGGCGAAGGCGCCTTTTACGGACCGAAGCTGGAATTTGTTCTGAAAGACGCCATCGGCCGCGATTGGCAGTGCGGCACGCTTCAGGTCGATTTCGTTCTGCCCGAACGGCTCGACGCGAGTTACATCGGCGAGGATGGCCAAAAACACCGGCCGGTGATGCTTCACCGCGCCATTCTCGGTTCCGTCGAGCGTTTCGTCGGCGTGCTCATCGAGCACTATGCCGGGCGTTTCCCGCTCTGGCTGGCTCCCGTCCAAATCGTGGTCGCCACCATCACCAACGATGGCGATGACTATGCCACCGAGGTCCAGCGCCTCCTGATCGCCGCCGGCCTGCGCGTTGAGATCGACCTGCGCAACGAGAAGATCGGCTACAAGGTCCGCGAACATTCCGTGGCAAAGGCGCCGATCCTGTTTGCCATCGGCAAGCGGGAATCCGAAAACCGGCAGGTCTCGGTGCGGCGCTTGGCGGGCGGCGCGCAAGAAGTCCTTGCGCTGGAAGACGCCATCGCTAGAGTCACGGCCGAGGCCAAACCCCCAACGGCCTAATATCCTCGCCGCACGGGGAACCGGCGCAAAATCGTTCGCCGGATCGAGTGCAGGTTTACAAAGGAGGCTTCTACATCGCGCGACCGACTTCCAACGCTGCCCCGGTTCGGGATGGACCGCGGATCAACGATCAGATCGAGTCGAACAACATTCGCCTGATCGACCACAAGGGCGACATGATCGGAGTCGTCCCCCTGCTTGAGGCGCTGAGAATGGCCATGGAGGTCGATCTCGACCTCGTCGAGGTGGCGCCCAACGCCGAACCGCCCGTCTGCAAGATCCTCGATTTTGGCAAGTTCAAATACGAGGAGCAGAAGAAGAAAAACGAGGCGCGCAAAAAGCAAAAAGTCATCGAGATCAAAGAGATCAAGATGCGCCCCACCATCGACGATAATGACTATGGCGTGAAGATGCGCGCCATGCACCGCTTCCTCGAGGAAGGCGACAAGGTCAAGGTGACCCTGCGTTTCCGAGGCCGCGAGCTGGTCCATCAGGAACTGGGGATGCGGCTTCTCGATCGCGTGCGCGCCGACATCGACGAAAAGGCCAAGGTCGAGCAGTTTCCCAAGATGGAAGGCCGGCAGATGACCATGGTGTTGGCGCCCAAATAGCGCCGTTCGGTTTTACCGAACGATTTCCTCGGAAGCGGGAAGGTCCAGGACCGCGCGAAGCCCGCCAAGCCGGGCCCCACTCAGGGTTAGGTTGCCGCCGTAAAGCTCGGCCAGTTCGCGGGTGATCGCCAAGCCGAGCCCGCTCCCCGGCACGCTTTCATCGAGGCGGGTGCCGCGGGTCAGCACTGCGTCACGCCCCGTCGCCGACAATCCCGGCCCGTCGTCTTCCATGCTCAACGTGAGCCGCCCGCCGGCCGATCCGGCGTCGAGCCGAACCTTGCCGCGCGCCCATTTGCAGGCGTTGTCGAGCAAATTGCCCAGCATCTCGGCCAGGTCCTGGCGATCGCCGCGGAAGGCGACGCCCTGGGTGATGGCGAAATCGATATCAACGCGTTTGTCGGCATGGACGCGCAGCGCCGTCCGCCGCAATTCATCGGCCACCGGCGCAATGTCGGCGCGCGCGCCCAGCACTTGCCCCCCGGCCGCGCGCGCGCGCGCGAGATGGCGATCGACCTGTTGGCGCATGACGTCGACCTGGCGCGCGGCGGTCTCGGCCAGCGCGCCGTGCTCCCGGCCGGCCTCGTTGGCAAGCACGGCGAGCGGCGTTTTCAACGCATGGGCGAGATTGGCAGCTTCGCTGCGGGCACGGACGAGAACGATGTCGTTGTGATCAAGCAGGGCGTTCAATTCATCGATCAGCGGCGCGATTTCGACGGGGTAAGCGCCTTTGAGCCGGGCTTCGCGCCCGCCCCGCACGGCGGCTAGGGCGCGCCGCAGTCGGCCGAATGGCTCGAGCGCGAAGCGAACCTGTACCCACAGCGCCGCCACCAGGGCAAGCCCGAGCAGCCCCAGCGCGGCCACCAGGGCCGATTGAAAATTCCGCTGCTCCTCGACCAGCTCCGCGTCCACCGCCGCCACCTGGAACCGCAGCACCGAAGGCGAATCGGGCAGGGCGACATCGCGTTCGATCGAGCGCAGCCTTTCCCCGCGCGGCCCGGAAATTTCACCTCGCCTCTCCGGTGTTTCACTCGCAACCAGTCCGGGCAGCGCCCGATCCCAGAGCGACCGCGACCGCAACACCGGCTCGCGGTCGAGACTGACCTGCCAATACCACCCGGAATAGGGCTGGGTGAACCTCTCCTCGCCGGGGGGCAGCGCCAGGTCCAGAGCGCCATCGGCCGTCAGTTCGGCGCTGCCGATCAAGCTGTCGAGGATGACGCCCAAACGCGCATCGAACCCGCGTTCGACCGCGTCACCGAACAACGCGGACAGCAAAATCCCGGCGGCGAGCAGCGCCGCCGCCGCCCACAAGCCGGCGGCGGTGACCAGCCGAAGGGCGAGCGATCTACGCCCTGCCGCCACGATGACGCTGCGGCGACGGCGACTTCGTGGCTTCCGCCTTCGTTGGCGCGGCCTCCGGCGCGGCAGGTCCGGGAATGCCCACGCGATACCCAAGGCCGCGCACGGTCTCGATCACGGGCACGCCGAGTTTCTTGCGCAGGCGCGCGATCAGAACCTCGATGACGTTGGAATCGAGGTCGAAATCCTGATCGTAGACATGCTCGGTTAACTCGGTCCGGCTGACTGTGCGCCCCTGGTGATGCAGCAAATAGGCAAGAATACGTTGCTCCTGGGCGGTCAGACGGATGGGCGCGCCGTTGACGTCGACGCGGCCGGTGCGCGTGTCGAGTCGAACCGCGCCGCATTCGATCTCGGCTCGGGAATGGCCGGCCGCGCGGCGTATCAACGCCCGAAGCCGGGCGAGCAGCTCCTCCATATGGAAGGGCTTGGCGAGATAGTCGTCCGCGCCGGCATCGAAACCCGAGACCTTTTCGCTCCACATGTCGCGCGCGGTCAGGATCAGCACCGGCATCGCGCGGCCAGCGGCGCGCCACCGCTTAAGGACGCTGACCCCATCGAGCTTGGGCAAGCCGAGGTCCAGCACGACGGCGTCATAGGGTTCGGTGTCTCCTAGAAACAGCGCCTCTTCGCCATCGGCCGCGTGGTCGGTGGCATAGCCGGCCTCGGTCAACGCCGCGACCAATTGCCGGGATAGATCGGGATCGTCCTCGACGACCAAGACACGCATGGGACTCTGCTTACTCGGTTGCGAACCTACACGCGAACGCGACCCGAGGCACCGGGTCTCAGCGCGCCACGGCCGGGCGGGTCGTCGGCGGCTCACCCGGCCGTGCGCCGTTCGGCGGTGGAAAGGGTGGGCGAGGCGCTCGCGGCAAAGGTCCGGCTTCAGCAGCGATGACATCGGCAGTGCGGGCGTCGACGCGCAGTCGCGTTACCTTGCCTTCCCTTCCGATGACGAGGAATTGGTAAACCCAGCGCTGGCTACCGGCATTTTCAAGGTTGAGATCGACGCGCAAGAGCCGCCCCGGAAAATCCGGGCGCAGTCGCGCCAATATGTCGTCCAGCGGCCTGATCTCGCCACGTTGAAAGGCGGCACGGGCGCGATCGTGATCGCGGCGCGTACGATCGTCCGCGCGACCGTCGGTGGACGGCAGCGTGAGCGCCAACAACATTGCAACGAACAGCAATAACCGCATGGTCCAGAACCCGATCGGCGCCGTCTAGCCGAGCGCCGAAATATCATACATCGAATCTCGCCGGGATGGTGGCGCGCTCGGGATGAACCGACGATGAACGTCCCCATCACCGTGGGTTAAGGGCAGCTTCGGCAGGATAGCAACCATCGACCAACCACTTTGAGGAGTTGTTCTCATGAACAAGGTACGGAATTGGGCCGTCGGGCTGATCGCGCTCACCGCCGTCGCCGGTGCAGCCCTGGCGCAACCGGCCCCGCCGGCGGGGCCGCTGCCATCGCCGACGGTCAAGGCGATGGCGCTTTCGGACATCGTCAAGAAGCTCGAGGAGGGCGGCTATTCGACCATCCGCGAGATCGAGAGGACGCGTGGACTATGGGTCGTTCGCGCGCTCGATCAGGGTGGCGAATTGCGCGCTTTGACAGTGGACCCCATCAGCGGCGCCATCTCGGAGCCGCCGCCACGGCCGCCGCAGATGCGCCACGAGGATGAACGCGGCCGGCGCATGCCGATGCCGAGAGGCAGAGCCTAATTTTCGGAGTTTCGCTTAACCAACTCGCGGTCGCGTCCCCGGGGCCCTCCCCCTGGGAATAGTGTCGCCGCGCGCACCCCCCTCTCTCGCTCGCAACACGCGGGCGGGGAGAGGGGGGGTTTCGTTCGCGGGGCCTGCTACTCGCCGCCCCTTCCTATTTAGGCGCTCGGGCCACCCAAATTCGCCTTGAAGAAGGCCACGGTACGATCCCAGGCGAGCTTCGCGGAGGGTTCGTGATACCGCGCGCCAGCCGTGTCATTGAAGAAAGCGTGTTGCGAGCCGGGATAGACGTGCTTTTCGAACGACACGCCGGCCGCCTTCAGCGCCTCTTCGTATTCAGGAACGCGCGCATTGATGCCGGCGTCCGTCTCGGCGTAGTGCAACTGCATCTTCGCCTTGATGTCCTTGATCTTGCCCATATCCGCCGCGGCCGGCACCGCGCCGTAGTAAGGCGCGCCGGCGGTAAGATCGGCGCCGGCGCGAAGGGCCACCTGATTGACCTGGCCGCCGCCCCAGCAATAGCCGACGATGGCGACTTTGCCGGTGCTATTGGGATGAGTCTTCAAGAAGCGCACCGCGGCAACCATGTTTTCGGATGCCTTGTTGGCGTCGACCTTTGCAAACAATTCGCGGGCCTTGTCCTCGTCGCCGGGGTAGCCGCCCTGGGGAGCGAGCGCATCCGGGGCGAGCGCCAGAAAGCCTACCGTGGCGAACCGGCGGGCCACGTCCTCGGTGTGCGGGTTCAGGCCGCGGTTTTCGTGAATCACGACAACGGCCGGGAATTTCGTTCCACCGGTCTTCGGCCAAGCCAGATGGCCGTTCATCATCTCCGGCGCGGGGAAGTTAGCGCGATTGATGACGGAGATGCGCGGATCGTCCAGCTTGACGGTCTGGGCATTGGCGTAATTGTTGTCGAGCAGTCCGACGACCGTAGCGGCCGCAGCGGCGCTGCCCGTCATTTTCGTCAGCCGGTCGAGAAACACGCGGCGCGGGAGCGGCGCGTGTGTGTATTCGTCATAGAGATTGATAATCTCTTGGTTGATCAATGGGTGCATGATGCCTCCTCCTTATGCGATACGGTTTCAATCAGTCCCGCCTATTAGGCGCACGTGCAAAGATTAGGTCTTGCCCAGGCCGGGAGCAAGTCCCGGCGTTGGATGCCAGGGACGCCCTCACGTGACCGCGTCGACGCCAAGGAAAAGAAGGCTGGAAAGCACCGACAGGACAACCATGCCGATCACCCCCGCCACCATCACGGCGGCGCCATCCCTGGCTATCATTGCCAATGAAATCAATACAATAGCTAATGCCGGGATAATCGTGACGAAGGGCAGCGGCGGCAGCAACATCGCGCCCAGAGCAAAACATAGGGCACCCATCGCCCGCTCCGCCGACCCCGACACCAAATTCGGCCAGCGCGGCCGCAGCAAACTTTCCATCCGCCGCAACAAGGGTGTTGCCGCGCGGGCAAAGGCCGCGAGATTACCCCGGCTGAAATTGCGTCGGCCGATCCATCCGGGAACCCAGGGTTTGCGGCGGCCGAACACCAATTGCAGGGCGATGATCGCCAAAGGGAGACCAGTGATCGTCGACAACCCCGGTATGGGCGGGCCGGGCACCGTATTGGGCAGGGCAAGCAACAACATGGCGAAAAGCGGCACGCGATCGCCGAGCACCGACAGCACCTCGGAAACCGTGACCCGCTGATCCGGCTCGCCGCGCCCCAAACTCTGGAGCAGGCGCGAGGTCGTTACACTCGCGTCGGCGACATCATCGTTCGGGGCCTGTGTCATCGGCTTCCTGTAAGAATGGGCGCGCCATGATTGCGAAGAACGCGACGCGGGGCAAGTCATTGGAATCCGTCAGACCGCCGTCGTCCGCCGCCCAGGGATCGCGTCTCTAACCCAAACGCTCGGCATGGTGGCGGGCCACGAGGCGGCCATCGACGTAGCGGGGCGCCGGACGCTCCGCCTTGCACAGGTCGGTGGCATGGGGGCAGCGCGCATTAAACGCGCAGCCGGCCGGCGGGTCGAGCGGCGAGGGCGGCTCGCCCGACAATACGACCCGCTGGTTGCGCGATGCCGGATCGGTGGTCGGTGTCGCCGACAGCAACGCCATCGTATAGGGATGTCGCGGCGCCTCGAAAATCGCTTCCTTGACGCCGTATTCGGCGACGCGGCCCAAATACATGACCAGCACGTCATGGGCGATGTGGCGGACGACCGACAGATCGTGGGCGATGAAGAGATAAGCGAGTTTGAAGCTTTCCTGCAAATCCAAGAGCAGGTTCAGGACCTGGGCCTGAATCGACAAATCCAGAGCCGAGACCGGTTCGTCGGCGACAACAATCCGTGGCTTCAGCATCAGGGCACGGGCGATCGCGATTCGCTGGCGTTGGCCGCCGGAAAACATATGTGGGTAGCGGATGAAATGTTCCTGGCGCAGCCCGACTCGTCCCATCATCGATCGAGCCGCATGTTCGCGTTCGTCGTGTGTCAGCCCCGTATTGATGGCCAACGGCTCCATCAGGATGGAGCCCACCTTGTGACGCGGATTGAGCGAGCCGTAGGGGTCCTGGAAGACCATCTGGACGAGGCGACGAAACCCTCTCAAATCGCCGCCCTTGGCATTGGCGGCCTCGCGCCCGGAGAATTTGAGGCTGCCGGAAGTCGGCGGATCGATGAGGGCGACCATGCGCGCCAACGTCGACTTCCGCAGCCCGATTCGCCCACGACCGCGAGCGTGCGGCCGGCCGCGAGGCTGAACGACACCCCATCCACCGCCCGGGGGGCGCCTTTCCTCCCCACATGCCTTGTCGCTGGATGTAGTCGCGGGTGAGGTGCACCGATTCGAGTAAGGGGGCGGGGCGACCGCCGCGGCGGCGGGCACACTCATGGGCGCACGCCAATCAAGGGCGTGTGGCAACGAACGCGGCCGTCATCGGCCTCCAACTCCGGCGGCGTTTCCCGGCGGCACCGCTCGGCGGCAAGGGCGCAGCGCGGATTGAACATGCAGCCCTCGGGCCGGTCCAAGGCCCCCGGAACCAGACCGGGAATCGCCGGCAGCCGCCGCTGCCCCGAGGCACGCTCGGGCAAAGCCGCGAGCAGAGCCGCGGTGTACGGATGCCGGGGCCGGCTCAAAATCAGGTCGGCCGGGCTCTCTTCCGCGGCCTGTCCCGCATACATGACGATGACGCGCTGCGCGGTCTCCGCGACCACCGCCATATTGTGCGTGATCAGGATCAGGGCCATGCCTTCCTCGCGCCGCAGCTCGAGCAACAGGTCGAGTATCTGCGCCCGAACGGTGACATCGAGCGCCGAGGTCGGCTCGTCGGCGATCAACAGCCGCGGCCGGCAGGCGATCGCCATCGCAATCATCACGCGCTGGTTCATGCCCCCGGAAAGCTGGTGCGGAAAAGCACTCAGCCGCGATTCCGGCGCGGCGATGCCGACTCGGCCGCGCAATTCGATGGCGCGCGCGGCGGCCAGCGGCCGTGCCCCGTTCATGCGCGGCGATCGTTTCGGTCAATTGGAAGCCGATGGAAAAGCACGGGTTGAGGCTGGCCGTCGGTTCCTGAAACACCATGGCGATTTCCTTTCCCGAAAGCGCGCGCCGCTTTCGGCTGGAGAGCGCCTTTAGGTCCTGTCCGGCGAATTCCAGCGTGTCGGCTTGCACCTCGCCCGGCCAGCGAACCAGCCCCATCACCGCCAACATCGACACACTTTTGCCGGAGCCCGATTCACCGACGATGCCGAGGACGTCGCCTTCGTCCACGGAAAGCGACAATCCGTCGACGGCGCGGTAGGTGCCGCGCGGCGACGGAAACCGCACCGTCAGGTTATCGATGTCGAGCAGCGTCATGGGCAAGGGCCAGGGTCATTCGCACCGCCTCGGCGGCGCAGTTGGGCCAAAAGCGACGGTGGTCACGGAAATTACGTCGTCCCCCCCGGAACCGGGCTCGCCGGCGCGCCGGCGCCGGTTGGCGCCCCTTGATTGCGCCGGAACATTTCGACGAAATCGACCGGGTTGATCATCAATGGCGGGAAGCCGCCATCCCGCGTGGCGTTGGCGATGATGCTTCGGGCGAAGGGAAACAATAACCTTGGGCACTCGATCAAAAGCACCGCGCCGACGGCATTCTCCGGTACACCCTCAAGCGTGAAGATGCCGGCATAGGCCAATTCTACGACGAACACCGTCTCGGCACCCACTTTTGCTTCCGAATGGATCTCGATGACGACTTCGTAAACATTGGGGCCAAGGGTACGCGCCTTCACCTCGACTGCAACCGATACCTGCGGCGGATCCTTTTGCCCCGCCAGCGAATGCGGCGCCTTTGGATTCTCAAACGATAAGTCGTTGATGTACTGAAGATTTACGGTGATCGGCTGACCCCGACGACCAGCGTCCGCGGCACCGGCCGCCTTTACAGCCTCAGCGTTTGTTGCGTCTTTCTCAGCCATGTATCTGTTCTCCCCTGACGGCTGCCTCGATCATATTGTCAGCGCCACTCCGGCGGCCGCACCCGGCGCCATTGCTGCCTCCGCATCGAAGGCAACCCACGCTCCATTGGCAAGCGAAAGACCGGTAAGGGCGCGAATGAACGCCCAATGGGTGATCACGGCGACATGATTGCGGTCCTCGGCTCGCGCCGCGGCGGCGCAGAAATTCCTGCCGCGGTCTGCCAGCGCGTCCTCGGATTCTTCGGTTGCGGTCCACCACGGGTCGGCCAAATGGTCAAAGCGAAGGGCCGGCCAGCGCCGGGCAGCTCCGCGGCCGGCGTGCCAATGTCGCAGGTGAAGGCGGAACGCTCGCGCACCAGCGGCTCCACCCCGATCGGCGTTCCCAGAACCTCGGCGATCACGGCGGCGGTTTCGAGGGCGCGGGTATAGGGGCTCGCGATCAGCCGCCTTATTCCCAGTTCGCCCAGCGCGACCGCAACGGCGCTTGCCTGGGCCCGCCCCTCGCCGGTCAGTCGCGGATCGACTATTCCCGGATCGATGCGGGTTCGATTGAAGGCCGCGTTGAATTCCGATTGTCCGTGGCGGACGAGTATCATGTCGACAATCCGTGCGGAAACGATGGCTCATCGCCACGCGGCGGGTTGTCCTGACGCCGCGCGAAGCCCATCTAGGTGTATTGAGGTCCGGGCTGGACCGGGTGCCGCCGAGCCGGTAACCTGACGCGAGCAAGGTTTAACCGACGCCATGGTGGCGGTCCAGCCTTTGCGCCGATGGGATTTGGATGACCGACGGTTTCATGCCTTTTCTCGACATCGTGTTTTTCGCGATGGTGGCGGCGTTCCTGGTGCTGCGCCTTCGCGCCGCTCTCGGCCGAAGGACGGGCAACGAACAGCAGCGCCCCAACCCGTATGTCAAACCCAAGCCGGGGGAGACCGAATCGCCGGCGGATAATGTGACGCGTTTGCCGGAACGTCCCGCGATCGGGGAAGCGACGCCGGCCTCGCCGCCGCGGAGCGCCTTGGAGGCCGGGATCGCGCAAATCAAGATCGCCGACCCCAGTTTCGATCCCCGAGTCTTTCTCGACGGGGCCAAAGCCGCCTTCGAGGTCACCCTCAACAGCTTCGCCGCCGGCGACACCGCAACTTTGCGCCCGTTGCTGGCCAACGACGTCTATGAGCGGTTCGCCGCCGCGATCCGTGAACGCCACGCCGCCGGCCAGGTTCTTGGAACGACACTGGTCGGCGTCAAGAGCGCCGCGATCGTCGAGGCCGCCATGAATGGCCGCGGTGCCGTCGTATCGATCAAGCTCGAGACCGAACAGATCAACGTTACCCGCGATGCGGAAGGGCGTACGGTCGACGGCGATGCCACGCAAGTGGCGACGATCACCGACCTTTGGACCTTCAGCCGGAACACGCGCGCGCGCGATCCGAACTGGCTGTTGGTCGCGACAGCCGCACAGCAATAGGTCTTGCTTCCTCGATTGCTTAGCCCGCGCGCTGCCGTCACGGCCCTGGCGCTGCTCGCGGCGGCCTGCGCGCCGCCATCGCCGCCGGTAAAACCGGCCGACAGTCTCACGTTAACCCCGACCGAATTCGGCGCCTTGTCGGGATGGGAACGCGACGATCATCAAGCCGCGCTCGCCGCCTTTCGCCGATCCTGCGCTCGACTTCTTCGGCTGGCCGACGACCGCCCCATGGAGCCGGATCGGGCCTTCGGCCTGGCCGGAGACTGGAAACCCGCCTGCACCGCGGCGGCAACCGCCGCCGACGCCCGCGGATTTTTCGAACGCTGGTTCCGTCCCTATAAGGCCGGCAACAATCAAGCGAGCGCTGGATTGTTCACGGGTTATTACGAACCGGAGCTGCGCGGTTCGCACCGGCCCGGTGGCCGCTTCACCGTTCCGCTCTACCGTCGCCCGCCGGATTTGGTGACAGTCGATCTCGGCCTTTTCAAGGAAGAATGGCGCGGCCAGCGCCTGGGCGGGCGGGTCGTCAGCGGCGCCCTGCGCCCCTATGCCAACCGCGCCGAAATCGACGCCGGCGCGATCACGGGGCGCAACCTCGAAATGTTGTGGGTCGATGACGCCGTCGATGCGTTCTTCCTCCATATTCAAGGCTCGGGCCGCGTGGTCCTAGAGGATGGAAGTGTCGTGCGTGTCGGTTTTGATTCGGCCAACGGGCAGCCCTATTACGCGATCGGGCGCGAACTGGTGTCGCGCGGCGTGCCGGCCAGCGACGTGTCGATGCAGTCGATTCGTGCCTGGCTCGCCGCCCACCCCGACGAAGCCGCCGCGGTGATGGCGAAGAACCCCTCCTATGTCTTCTTTCGCGCGCTGGACGGCGACGGGCCTCTCGGCGCCGAAGGCACCGTACTGACGCCCGGCCGCAGCCTCGCCGTCGACCGCGCGTTCCTGACCCTGGGTCTGCCAGTGTGGCTGGACACGGAAGATCCGCTCGATCCGCGGCTTCGGGTCCGGCGGCTCCTGATTTCGCAAGACACCGGCGGCGCCATTCGCGGGCCGGTGCGCGGCGACATTTTCTGGGGCTACGGCGCCGAGGCTGCGGAGCGCGCCGGCCGCATGCGCTCGTCCGGGGAATATTGGCTGCTGATCCCACGGACCGTGGCCGAACGCCGGATCGCCAGTCAGTAATTTGGGCCCGCGCTTGGGTTTGGACCGAACGACCAACAGGTTCGCGAGACGGCGATGACCACACCCGCACGGCCGCGCGTTGGATTATTGGTGACCTGTCTGGTCGATCTGTTTCGGCCGGAAGTTGGCTTTGCTTCCGTCAAACTGATCGAAGACGCGGGCTGCATCGTGGAAGTGCCCCGCGACCAAACCTGCTGCGGGCAGCCGGCATTCAATTCGGGCGACAAGACGACGGCGCAGGAATTGGCCCGCAGATTGATTTCCCTGTTCGACGGTTATGATTATGTCGTGGCTCCCTCCGGATCGTGCGCCGGGATGCTCAAGATGCACTTTCCCGCTTTGCTCGCCGACGATCCACTTTGGGCAAATCGCGCCCGGCGCCTCGCGGCGCGTTCCTTTGAGCTGGTGTCCTTCCTGCACGACGTGTTGCGCGTGACGACGGTCGCCGCCGCCCATGGCGGAACCGTCACCTATCACGATGGCTGCTCCGGACTCCGGGAACTCGGCATCAAGGACCAGCCGCGCGCGCTCCTCGGGGCGGTCGAGGGCCTGACCCTCAAGGAATTGTCCGCCGCCGAGACCTGCTGCGGCTTCGGCGGTCTGTTCTGCGTCAAATATCCCGAAATCTCGAACCGGATGGTCGGGGACAAGGTTGCGGCGGTTATCGATACCGGCGCGGCGACGCTTTTGGCCGGCGATATGGGTTGTTTGCTGAATATCGCCGGCAAGCTGTCTCGACTCGGCTCGGAGATAGGCTGCCGTCATGTCGCGGAGGTCCTCGCCGGCATGGCCAACGGCCCGGCCATCGGCCAACCCGCGCCGGAAGCCAAGACCAACAGGCCGGCCAGACCCGGCTCGTAAGGTCATGCAGCCCGCCACGAAAGACTTCCCGGAAAACGCCCGCCGCGCCTTGGGTGATGTCCGGCTTCAGGCGGCCTTGGGAAATATCGCGAAGGGCTGGCAGGAAAAACGCACCCAGGCGGTCGCGGCGCTGCCGGAATTCGATGCGCTTCGCACCGCCGCGGCGGCGATCAAGGACCACACGCTTGCCCATCTCGACGAGTATCTCGAACGTTTTGAAAGCCGCGTCACCGAACAGGGCGGCATCGTTCATTGGTGTCGAACGGCCGAGGAAGCGCGGCATACGATCCTGGCCATATGCCACAGGCTCAACGCCCGCAGCGTGACCAAGGGAAAATCCATGGTCGCGGAGGAAATCGGGCTCAATGATTTCCTTGGCGGTCATGGCATCGCGCCGGTCGAAACCGATCTCGGCGAACACATCATCCAGCTCCGCAAGGAGGCGCCCAGTCACATCATCGCGCCCGCCGTCCACCTGACCCAGGCCCAGGTGGCGGAGACATTTCGCGCCGGCCACCATGGCTTGCCGACCAATCGCAAATTGGACGACGCGCGGGTTCTGGTGGAGGAAGCACGCAACGTCCTGCGCCCGCGTTATTTCGCCGCTGAAGTCGGCATCACGGGCGCGAATTTCCTGGTTGCCGAGACCGGCTCGGCGGTGATCGTCACCAATGAGGGCAATGCCGATCTCACCCAGCTTCTGCCGAAGGCGCATATCGTCCTGGCCGGAATCGAAAAGCTCGTGCCCACTCTGGAGGACGCGGCGACAATTCTGCGTGTACTCGCGCGATCGGCAACCGGGCAGGAGATGGCGGCTTACACGACGTTTGCGACCGGCCCGCGCCGCGCGCGCGATGTTGACGGGCCGGAGGAATTTCACGTCGTCCTTCTCGACAATGGGCGGAGCGCCCTGCTCGGCACCGAGCTCCAGGATATCCTGCGCTGTATCCGTTGCGGCGCCTGTCTCAACCATTGCCCGGTCTATGCCGGGATCGGCGGCCACGCTTATGGCTGGGTCTATACCGGGCCCATGGGCGCCGTGCTCACACCGGCCCTGCTCGGCGTGGCGGAAGCCGGCCACCTGCCCAATGCCTCCACGTTTTGCGGACGCTGCGAAAGCGTCTGTCCGATGCGTATCCCCCTGCCGAAGTTGATGCGCCACTGGCGCGAGCGGGAATTCGCCGCGAACCTGGCGCCGCCCGCGATCCGCCGCGGCCTTTCCTGGTGGGCCTTCTTCGCCCGTCGCCCGGCTCTGTATCGCGCCGC
>SHVT01000044.1 GCA_009694125.1 Rhodospirillaceae bacterium
GCGTCAATCCGCCGCCGTGCTCGGTTACAATTATCCGGGCAGCGAATGGTACGCCGACAGTTACGCCCTGCTCGAGCGGGACACGCCGGCCGCCGAAGCGCAATCCTGGCTCGGCCGCACCTGGAACTGGATGTTCTGAACCCGCATGCTCCAGGCGCTGTCGATCCGCGACGTCGTCCTGATCGACCGACTTGACCTCGACTTTCAGCCCGGACTGAACGCGTTGACCGGCGAGACCGGGGCCGGCAAATCGATCCTGCTCGACGCCCTTGGCCTGGCGTTGGGGCAGCGCGCGGACGGCGCGTTGGTCCGTGCCGGCGCGGCCCAAGCCGTCGCCAGCGCCGCCTTCGCCCTCGACATCGACCATCCCGCGCGGCTGTTGGTGCGCGAGCAGGGCCTCGACGACGGCGATGTGGTCGTGTTGCGGCGTGTCCTGGGCGCCGATGGGCGCGGCCGCGCTTTCGTCAACGACCAGCCGGTCAATGTCGGGCTGCTCCGCCGGATCGGCGACACCCTGGTGGAGATCCAGGGTCAAGGTGAAGACCGCGGCCTGCTCGATGCCGCCACCCATCGCGCCGCCCTGGACGCTTATGGCCAACTGGCCAAACCGGCGGCAAAAACGCAGACCGCCTTCGCGGCTTGGCGCACGGCCGAAGGCGAGGCCGCCGAGGCCGCGCGCGGCGCCGAACAGGATCGCGCGGCGCTGGCCGACCTCCGGCATGCCGCGGCCGAACTGCAATCGCTGAACGCCAGGCCCGGCGAAGAAGCCGACCTCGCCGAAACACGCACCCGCCTGATGAACCGCGAAAAACTCGTGGAGGCCCTCAACGCGGCGCTCGCCGAGTTGACCGGGGGCCGCGCCGTGGATGCCGCGATCGGCGCTGCCGCGCACCACCTTTCCCGCATCGCCGAAAAGGCCGGCGGGCGGCTCGAACCGGCGCTGACGGCGCTCGACCGCGCCGGCGCGGAAATCGCCGATGCGCTCGCCGGATTGCAGGCCCTGGGCGCCGAGCTGGACGGCGATCCGAGCCGCCTGGAGCAGGCCGAGGAAAGGCTGTTCGCGCTGCGCGCCGCGGCCCGCAAACACCGCGTCAGCGCCGACGACTTGGCCTCCCTGGCCGCGTCCTTGGCCGAACGCCTGGCGGCGGCCGAGGATCGCGAAGGCGGCATCGGCCGCCTCGCCGAAGTCGCGGCGGCGTCGCGGAACGGGTTCATCGAGGCCGCCGGCGCCTTGTCGCGCGCGCGCCACAGCGCGGCGACCCGGCTCGACGCCGCCCTTGCCGCCGAATTGCCGCCGCTCAAGCTCGACAAGGCCGGCTTCAAGACCCGCATCGAGGCGTTGCCGGAGGTGGGCTGGACCGCCGCCGGTTTCGACAAGATTTGGTTCGAGGTGACGACCAATCCCGGCGCGGCGCCGGGTCCGCTCGCCCGCATCGCTTCGGGCGGCGAACGAGCGCGTTTCATGCTGGCGTTGAAGGTCGTTCTGTCGCGGACGGGAACCGCGTCAACGCTGGTCTTCGACGAGGTCGACAGCGGCGTCGGCGGCGCGGTCGCCGCCGCCGTGGGTGAAAGATTGGGACGCCTCGGCGCCGAGCGGCAGATTCTGGTCGTGACCCATTCACCCCAGGTCGCCGCCCGCGCCGATCACCATTTCCGCGTGGTCAAAGCCGCGCGCGGCGGCCAGACCGTGGCGCGGGTCGAAACCTTGAATGCCGCCGCCCGCCGCGAGGAAATCGCACGCATGTTGTCAGGCGCCACGATCACCGACGCCGCCCGCGCCGCGGCTGAGAGCCTGATCGCCGGCAGCGCCGCATGACCGGAAAAAAGACGAAATCGGCCGGTGTGTTGCCGGTCGAGTCGCTGTCGCACGCCGAAGCGGCGGCAGAGCTGGCGTGGCTCGCCCGCGACATCGCCCGCCACGACCGCCTCTATCACCAGAAGGACACACCGGAAATCACGGATGCGGAATACGACTCGCTCCGCCGCCGCAACGAAGCCATCGAAGCGCGGTTCCCCGAGCTCAAGCGGGCGGACAGCCCCTCGCTGCGCGTGGGCGCCCCGGCGGCGCCGGCTTTTGCGAAGGTCGCCCATGTGCGCCCGATGTTGTCGCTCACCAACGCTTTCGACGAAGACGATGTGCGCGATTTCTTTGCCCGCATCCGCCGTTTCCTCGGGCTCGCCGAGGACGAAACCATCGACGTCATGTGTGAGCCGAAGATCGACGGCATTTCCGCTTCGCTGCGTTATGAGGCCGGAAATTTCGTCCGGGGCGCCACCCGCGGCGACGGCGAAATCGGCGAGGATGTCACCGCCAATCTCCGCACCCTGCCCGAAATACCCGCGCAACTCGCGGGCAAGGATCCGCCGGAGATCGTGGAGGTCCGCGGCGAGGTTTATATGCGGCGCGCGGATTTCCTTAAGCTGAACCAAACGCGGATCGCGGAAGGCGAGCCGGCCTTCGCCAATCCGCGCAATTCCGCCGCCGGCGGTCTGCGCCAGCTCGATCCCAAAATCACGGCGCGGCGCAATCTGCGTTTTTTCGCCTATGCGCTTGGCGACATCCGGGAATCGCGCGGGGTGGGCCCCCACACACATGCCGAGTTGCTCCGGCGGCTGAAGCGCTGGGGATTCGCCGTTAATCCGATGACCGAACTTTGCGTGAGTGTGGACGCCGCGCTCGCTTTCTACCGTGGCGTCGAAGACAAGCGATCCGCCCTGCCCTATGACATCGACGGCGTCGTCTACAAGGTGAACCGGCTGGATTGGCAGGAGCGGCTAGGGATGGTCAGCCGCGCCCCGCGCTGGGCCATCGCCCATAAATTCAAGGCCGAGCAGGGGCAGACCGTCATCCAAAATATTCTGATCCAGGTCGGCCGCACCGGCGCCCTAACCCCGGTCGCCGAACTCGAACCGATCAATATCGGCGGCGTTGTGGTCCAACGCGCCACACTTCACAACGAAGACGAAATCGCGCGCAAGGATGTGCGTGTCGGCGACACGGTCGTCGTTCAGCGCGCCGGCGACGTGATCCCGCAGATCGTCGCGGTGGTAACGGAGCAGCGGCCCAAGGACAGCCAGCCCTTTGTCTTCCCCAAGGCGTGCCCCGTATGCGGCAGCCTCGCGATCCGTGAGCCGGGCGAAGTGGCGTGGCGCTGCACCGGGGGACTGATCTGCTCGGCGCAAGCGGTGGAGCGGCTGCGCCATTTCGTCTCCCGCGATGCCTTCGACATCGAGGGGCTGGGCGAAAAACACATCGCCGCCTTCTTCACCGACGGGTTCATCAAGACGCCCGCCGATATTTTCCGCTTGCACGCCCGCAAGGAAGAAATCGCGGCGCGCGAAGGCTGGGGTGACATTTCCACCGCCAAGCTGATCGCGGCCATCGAGGCAAAACGGGAGATTCCGCTCGACCGCTTTATTTATGCGCTGGGGATCCGCCAGATCGGCCAGGCGACGGCGAGGCTGCTGGCGCGGCACTACGGGTCCTTCACGGCCTTCCGCAAGGCGATGACCGAAGCCGCCGCCGATTCCGAAGGCGAGGCCTTTCAAGAGCTCGACAGCATCAGCCAGATCGGCCCGAGCGTCGCCGCCGATCTCGTCGGCTTTTTCGCGGAGCCGCACAATCTCGACATTCTCGACGACCTCGAGAAAAAGGAAAAGCTGCGGATCGGGGATTTTGTCTCAACCGCCGCCCAGGATTCCCCGGTCGCCGGAAAGACCGTCGTCTTCACCGGAACGCTGATGACCATGACCCGCCATGAGGCGAAGGCGAAGGCCGAAGCCCTTGGCGCCAAGGTCGCCGAATCGGTGTCGAAAAAAACGGATTACGTCGTCGTCGGCGAAGATGCGGGATCGAAGGCGGCCAAGGCGGCGGGTCTCGGGGTCAAGACGTTGTCGGAGGATGAGTGGCTTCGCCTCATCGGATGAATCCGGCGTTCGACTGGGAAAGGGCGGCGGGTACCTTAAGGGATGCGGCTAGCTCGCGCGCCGTGTCGTACAGCCAGTATCTGGACGGCGTCCCCTTGCTCGACGCGATACAGCAGGACGTAACGCGTTCCAAGAACGAGGCGCTCGCGAAGCTCCCCCTCGTGCCGAATTGGGTTTCGTTTGGGAAGGGTCGCCAGCGCGTTGCCGGACGCGATGATGGCTTCGGCCAGATCGACCGCCGCCATCGGGTTGTGCCGTTCGATGTTAGTTAGAATGTCGTCGAGATTCGCGCGAGCCTCGCGGGTCCAACGGACGACCGCCACTGCTCAACGCAACTTGGCCGTCTTGCGCGCGTGCTTGACGATCTCAGCAGCGCGCCGACGAAGCCATTTCGCCACATCGTCGTGGTCGTGGAGTCGACCCGCTTTCACATCCGCCTCGGCGCGTTTGACGGCCGCCTTCTCCGCCGATGTCAGGGCGGGCGATTTGCGGTCCTCGTCGTCGATCATGAAGCCCAGGGCATTCTTGGCCATGATCAAAAATAGCACGCCTGCCGCCCGTCTTGCAGGGGAAAGACGCCATTCCGGCCAGTAGGTTGTCCCAGAACCCATGCGCCCACGGGCTTCGACCTAACACGCGCGGCCCGAGGCCGACCAACTGGGTCGGTTAATGCGTCGATAGGCAGGTGTTGAAATCTTCCCCCACGTCAATCCGGCGCAGGAACAGGCTCGCTCAAGCCCGGTATGGCTTCGGAGGCGGATTTGATTGTGCCGTACCACCAGCGACCCATTAGCGGTTCAACGCCCGCGTCGCGTCCTTCAACCACGCGGCGGTCGCCGCGTCGACGAGCGGGGTCAGCGTCTCGCGCACCCTGGCGTGATAGGCGTTCAGCCAGTCGATTTCGGCCGCATCGAGAAGCGTCGTATCCACCAGATCAAGGTCGATCGGCGCGAGCGTAAGCGTCTCAAAGCCGAGCATCGCGCGTTCGCCGCCGGGAAGACCGGGCAACACAGTCACGACCACGAGATTTTCGATGCGGATGCCGTAGCCGGCGGTCTTGTAATACCCGGGTTCGTTGGAAACGATCATGCCCGGCCGCAGCGCGACCGTGGACGGCAGCTTCGAAATGCGCTGCGGCCCCTCATGCACGCCCAGATAACTGCCGACGCCGTGACCCGTGCCGTGATCGTAGTCGAGACCTACATCCCAGAGCGGCCGGCGCGCGAAGGCATCGAGCTGCGCGCCGGTCGTGCCTTGCGGAAAGCGCGCGGTGGCGGTGGCGATGTGGCCCTTCAGCACGCGGGTGAAGCGGTCGCGCTGTTCGGACGTGGGGCGGCCGATGGCGACGGTGCGCGTCACATCGGTCGTGCCGTCCAGATATTGGGCGCCCGAATCGACCAGATAGAGCATCCCCGCCTCCAGGCGCCGGTTGCTCGCCGGTGTCGCCCGGTAATGAACGATGGCGCCGTTGGGCCCGGCGCCTGAAATCGTATCGAAGCTGAAGTCGCGGAAGTGTTCGCCGCCACCGCGGAATTCGGCGAGGCGGTCGGCGGCCTCGATTTCGGTCAGCCGGCCGGAGGGCGCCTCGCGCGCCAGCCAGGCGAGAAACCGTGTCAGCGCGGCGCCGTCGCGGCGGTGCGCGGCGCGCGTTCCCGCCAGCTCCGCCTCGTTCTTGCAGGCCTTGGGCAGGGAGACCGGATCGGGCGCCCGCACGATAGCGGCCTTCGCCGCCGCCAGCCGGTCGAAAATCCACAACGCGGCCGCGGCGGGATCGGCGAGCACACGCCGGCCGGACATCGCGTCCAGCGCCGGGCCCAGTCCCGAGGGCCGCGCGATACGGATTTCATTGCCCAGATGTTCGCCCAGGCCCGGGGCCAGCTTGCGCGGCTCGATGAACAGATCGACGGTCGCGTCGCGGTGGAGAATGGCGAAGGACAAGGGCAGCGGCGTATGCGGCACGTCGCCGCCGCGGATGTTCAAGAGCCAGGCAATGGCGTCCGGAGCGGTCAGGATGGCGGCGTCGATCCCGTCGGCGGCCAATTTTTCCGCCAATTCGCGGCGTTTGGCCCCGGAATCGCGGCCGGCGAAACTGAGTGGATGGGCCACGACCGGCGCGATCGGCGGCGGCGGCTGGTTGGTCCATACCGCATCGACCGGGTTGCCCGCGCACGGAACCAGCTCGGCCTTTGCCTTGACGCAGGCGGCGCGCAGGCGTTCGGCGCCGTCCGGCGTGTGGAGCCAGGGATCGTAACCGAGCCGGTCGCCGGGCTTGAGGTTGCGCGCCAGCCAATCCGGGGGCGGCGAATCGCTGATGTGTAGCGGCTCGAACGAGCCGGAATCGACCTGGGACCGCACCTGCAGCGTATAACGGCCATCGACGAAGATCGCGGCCTTGTCGGCCAACACGATCGCCAGCCCCGCCGAACCGGTGAAGCCGGTGAGCCAGGCTAGGCGCTCGGCGCGCGGCGCGACGTATTCACCCTGGTGTTCGTCGCCGCGCGGCTGCACATACCCCGCCAGGCCGCGCGTCGCCAACTCCGTGCGCAACGATGCGACGCGCCCTGAGGTCCACCGCCCCTCGCCGAGGCCGTCGTCGCGGACGGCGTTCATCTCGTCCTTAAGCGCGCGCAGCTGCTCACGCAGCGCCGGGCCGGAACTGGCCGCGATCAAGCCGATCCAGGCATCGGGCTGTGCGGCGGGCGGAGCCGCCAACACACCCGCCACGATGTCGCGCAACGCGGACACGGTCAGGCTGGCGCCGTCCTTGCGCAAAAGCCGTTCGAGGGCGGCATCGCCCTGGTAGCCCGCAACGACCGCCGCTTTCTGCATCCGCCGATCCTCGATTGATCTAGACCGTCAGTCAAAGCTAGGGCCACGGAGCGCCGCCGACAAGCCCAACCGGCCGGCGCCGGGGCCACCATCATGCACGGAACGCATCGCTCCTCTGCAGTTATGCCGCTCCACATCCGCGCGCCAAGGTTTAGGTTGCGTTCAAACGCGGGACGAATCGTTCGTCCCTGCTTTCGATATTCGGAGAATACCCATGTTGACCATCGACGACGCGAGCCACCCTTCGGGGGCGGACTTGCACCGTGAAACGCGGCGCCTGCGCGACCGCGAGACGCGCGAAGTTTTCAGCCGCGGCCTCGCCTATCTGGCCGCATGCCTGCGCGGCTTTAGCGAATGGCGGCAGCGGCGGGCTGCCCATGCCGCCTTGATGCGGCTGGACGACCGCATGCTCAGCGACATCGGGCTCAACCGCATGGATGTCACCCATGGCCGGGTGCCGGAACTCCGGCCTTCGGCGCTGCTTCAAACGCTGGCGCCCGACGCGCTGGCGGCCGGCAACAGGTTGAGAATCAAGGACAAGCCGCGGCGTCTCGCGGCTTAGGCCTGGCGGCGCTGGTGTCGATTCCTCCCAAGCACCAGCGCCTGCCAGCCGTCAAGGTTACGGCGCCGGCGCAGCGTTAGGCCCTGGCGCCGATAGGCGGCAAGAACCTCCCTCTCCTGGGCCGACAGAAGCCCGGCGAGCACGATCAGGCCGTTTCCGGCCAATCGCCGGCCGAGGCCGCGCGCCAGCCGGCACAGCGGCCGCGCCAGGATATTGGCGAAAATCAGGTCGAAGCGGCCGCCGGCCAAAAGCGCGGGCGAATGCAGGCCATCGGCCCGAACCACGCGAATCCGGCGGAGCGCGTTGACCCCCGCGTTTTCGCGCGTCACCGCCACGGCATCGCGGTCGATGTCGGCGGCCACGATCGCCGCCGCCGGCCATGTCCGCGCCGCCGCCATCGCCAGGATGCCGGTACCGCAGCCAAGATCGAGGATGCGCCGCGGGCGACGGTTTAGCGCGATCTCCTCGAGGTTCAAGAGGCAGCCGCGCGTGCTCGCATGTTCGCCGGTGCCGAAGGCCAGCCCGGCGTCGATACGAAGGCCGATCGCGCCCGCCGGGGGGTGCCGCCGGCTTTGCCGTCCATGGATGAAATAGCGCCCGGCGGCGATCGGCGGAAAGGCCTTTTGATTTTTGGCCAACCAGTCCGTCGGCGGCAGTTTCTCGACGCGGAATTCTGGCGCGGCCAAACCTTGGCTCGCCGCGACGAGGGCGATGCGGGCCGCAACGATGCCGCGATCGGGTTCGGCGACAGCAATGGCCTCGACGACCCAGGCGCCCGGCTCGTTCGATTCATATTCCGAAACCGCCGCGAAACCCTCGAGCGCCGCCGCGAACGCCGCGCTCGCCGCTTCGGGCACACACAGCCCAATTCGCCACAAATCGGGCGCGACCCGTCTCGCCACGGTCAGGCGGGGGTGACGAAGCTGTCGATCACCGTCTTGCCGCCGGCCTTCTCGAAGTCGATGTCGAGCCGATCGGCATCGACGGCGACAATGCGGCCGTAACCGAATTTCACGTGGAAAACCCGGTCGCCGACCCTAAAGGCCGAGGCGGGACGCGGGCTGCGGACTTCGCGCGCGCGGCCGTCGATCATTCGGTCGCGCGGCGACGCCGCGCCCCCATAAGTGGACTGCCCCGGTCGCGCCCGCCCATCCCAGGCATTGGCCCGCGAACCGGCTCCGAACAGGCCGGGCCGGCTCACTAGATCGATATTCTCGGCCGGCAATTCGCCCACGAAACGCGACGGCAGGCTGCTTTGCCAAAGATTGTGGATGCGCCGATTGGCGGCGAAGGAGACGAACAGGCGTTCGCGGGCGCGGGTCAGCCCGACATGCGCGAGCCGCCTTTCCTCTTCCAATCCGCCCTCGCCTTTTTCTTCCAGCGCGCGCGGGTGCGGGAACAGACCTTCCTCCCAACCGGGCAGGAACACCGTGTCGAATTCGAGTCCCTTGGCGCTGTGCAGGGTCATGACATTGACCATGTCGCCGCCCGCCCCTTCGACCGCCTCCATGACCAGGCTGACATGTTCGAGGAACGCGGTCAGGCCGTCGAATTCGGCGATGGCGGCAACCAATTCCTTGAGGTTCTCCAGCCGTCCCGGAGCTTCCGGCGATCGGTCGTTCTGCCACATCGCGGTGTAGCCCGATTCGTCCAACACGATGCGCGCCAGCTCCGCGTGGTGACTCTGCGCGAGTTGGCCGCGCCAGCGATCGAAATCGGCAAGCAGCCGCTTGAGCGACGCGCGGGCCGGGCCTTTGATTTCATCGGTGGCGACCAGGCGGCTCGCCGCTTCCACCATCGAGATTCGCGCATCCCGCCCAAGACGGTGCAAGGTCTGCACGGTCGCCGCGCCGATGCCCCGTCGCGGTACGTTGACGATACGCTCGAAGGCAAGATCGTCGTCGGGCTGCGCGACCAGGCGGAGATAGGCCATGGCGTCGCGGATTTCCTGGCGTTCGTAGAAACGCGGGCCGCCGATCACCCGATAGGGCAGGCCGATGGTCATGAAACGCTCTTCGAATTCGCGGGTCTGGAAACCGGCGCGGACCAGCACCGCCACTTCGCTCAGCGCGTGGCCCTTGCGTTGCAGCGCCTCGATTTCCTCGCCGATCCAGCGGGCTTCTTCCTCGCCATCCCACAACCCGCGGACTTGAACCTTTTCACCGCCCTCGACCGAGGTGAACAGGGTCTTGCCGAGACGGCCGCAGTTGTGCGCGATCAACCCGGAGGCCGCGCCCAAAATGTGGCGCGTGGAGCGGTAATTCTCCTCCAGCCGCACGATCTTGGCGCCGGGAAAATCCTTCTCGAAGCGCAGGATGTTGCCCACCTCCGCGCCGCGCCAGCCATAGATCGATTGGTCGTCGTCGCCGACGCAGCAAAGGTTGCGATGGGCCTGAGCCAGCAGGCGCAGCCAGAGATATTGGGCGACGTTGCTGTCCTGGTATTCGTCGACCAGGATGTAGCGGAAGCGGCGATGGTATTCGGCCAGGACGTCCTCGTGGCGGGTGAACAAGGTCAGCCCGTGCAGAAGCAAATCGCCGAAATCCGCCGCGTTTAGGGTCAACAACCGGTCCTGATAGGCGCGGTAGAGGCCGAGCAGATCGGCGCCGTCCCCGTCCTTTGCCTCGGTGCCGGAAACCTTTTCCGGCGTCAGGCCACGGTCCTTCCATCGCTCGATGGCGCCGAGAATGGCCCGCGGCGGCCATTTCTTGTCGTCGAACCGCGCGCCCTCCAGCAATTGCTTGACCAAGCGAAGCTGGTCGTCGGCATCGAGGATGGTGAAGTTGGGCTTCAGGCCGATTCGTTCGGCATGACGGCGCAGGATGCGCGCGGCAAGAGCATGAAAGGTCCCAAGCCACAGACCTTCCGCGGACGGGCCGATCAGCGCGGTCACGCGTTCGCGCATCTGGCGCGAGGCCTTGTTGGTGAACGTGACCGCCAGCACCTGGCTCGGCCAGGCGCGGCCGCTGAAGAGGATATGGGCAATCCGCGCCGTCAACACCCGGGTCTTGCCGGTGCCCGCCCCGGCGAGCACCAGCAGCGGGCCATCCAAGGCCTCGACCGCTAAACGTTGGGCCGGGTTCAGCGCCGACAGATAGCCGGGAACGGGCGCGTCCGTGGGCCCGGCGGGTGCCGCGTCATCGGCGTGTGGCGCGGGAATCGACATCGTTGGAGATGTATAACATCCCGCCCGCCAAGGGAACCCATCGCGACAGATTCTCGGGCGGGCCGCGGCACGTCGTGGTAGGATTCGTCCCTAACCCCACGACAAGGAGAGAGCGGCCATGCTTGAGCGTCCCTGTGGGATCGCCGCCGGCTTATATTTTCGCTCCAACCCGATACCGATTCATCGTCCAAAATCGCGATTTTTCCGCGGCCCCTGGCTCGCCGCGCTGGTGTTTCTGGCATTGTCCGCCAGCCCTGGAGCGCGCGCCGCCACGGCGTTCGAGGACGTGTTCGCCGCCATCGTCAAGATCCGCGCCCACATACCCGCCGATTCGCGCACGGCCGACGCGCTGGGCACCGTCCGCGAGGGCACGGGCGTCGTCATCGATAGCTCCGGGATCGTCCTGACCGTCGGGCACCTTATCGTCGAGGCGATGTCGGCCGAGGTCACGATCAATGGGCGGTTTCCGGTCATCGCCACCGTCTTGGCTTATGACCACGACAGCGGCTTCGGCCTCTTGAAGACGATCGAGCCGCTGAAGGTCAAAGCCATCGAATTCGGCGAATCGATCAAGGTGGCCGAAAGGCAGCCGGTGTTAATCGTGCCCTTCGGCGGAATCGCCAGCGCCGGCAAGGCGATGGTCGTGTCGCATCGCGAATACGCGGGCTATTGGGAATATCTTTTGAACGACGCCATCTTCACCACGCCGCCCCATCGGGAATTTCCGGGCGCGGCGCTGATCGGCGGCGACGGCAAGTTGCTCGGCATCGGCTCGCTTTTTCTATCCAATACCCTGGTTGGCCATTCCCCCATTCCCGGCAACATGTTCGTGCCGATCGATCATCTGAAGCCGATCCTGGCGGCGATGATCGAAACCGGGCGCGCCGCACGCCTGGCGTCGCCCTGGCTCGGCATCAACTCCGACGATTCGCGCGGACCGATCGCGATCACGCGGGTCAGCGAGGACGGCGCGGCCGCACGCGCCGGACTGGAAAGCGGCGACATCGTGGTAGCCGTGGGCGGAAAACGGCCGCAGACCTTGATCGAGTTCTACAAGATGATCCGATCAATCGGACCGGCCGGCACCGACATCCCGCTGACCATCCGCCGGGGTCGCGAGGTTCGCGAGATCGTCGTCGGATCGCTCGATCGCAACCAATATCTTCGCCAGCGGCGATCATATTGACCGGCCTTTAGGGACCGAGATCGCGCACAACCCGAAATCCCAGATCGTAGCTGCGGAAATCGGTGCGGCTGGCGTTGCGCGCCGCGTTGCGCGTGACGCGGGCGTGGAAATACCACGAGCCGCCGCGGACGCGGTGCGTCGCGCAATCGGCGACCCGCCACGGACTGCCGTCGCGCGGCGCGGCCTGGTAGGACCCGCCGCCGCAATCCTCCACCCATTCCAAGACATTGCCGATGACATCGTGCAGGCCGAAGGCATTGGCCGGAAACGAGCCCACCGGCGCGGTCTGGCGCGCGCTCCACACCGTGCCGCAATCGCCGCAATTGGCGCGGGTGGCGTCGAGACCCTCACCCCAGGGCCGCGTCGCCCGGCTGCCCGCACGCGCCGCATATTCCCATTCGGCCTCGCTCGGCAGCCGGTAGGTCCGGCCGGTGCGCGCCGAAAGCCAGCGCGCGAAATCCTGGGCATCGTTCCAGTTCACGTCGATCGCGGGTCGGCGGCCTCGACCCCAACCCTTGTCGTCGGGGCGGGATCGGCACCCGCCGGCAGCAACACATAAGTCCCATTCGGCGAAGGTGACCTCGAAGCGGCCGATGGCGAATGGCCGCGTTATCGTCACCAGGCGCTGCGGACCCTCCTCGGCGTCGCGGCCGCTTTCGGTTTCGGGCGATCCCATGACAAAGGCGCCGGCGGCGATGGCGACCATCTCCGGGCAATCGTCGCAATCCTTGAAAACTGCGCCCGGATTCGGCTCCGCCGCCCGCGCCCACCCGGCGTGGCCGACAAGGACCGCCAGCACGGCCAGGACACACAATCCGGGGACGCCGCTCGCCGCGGGACCCGCATCGCCTTTAGCCGTTGATCGTGCCAACGCCACCATCCTTCTAATTGCGCGCGGCGCCCGGATCAGGCGCGCGGGCCGGGCAGAAACTCCGATGTCTTCCCGGTCAGATAATACGCCGCCAGCCCGATCCCGGCATGGATGCCAGCCCCGAACTTCTCGAGCTGATGGGTGGGACCGATAACCTCCCGCCGCCACGACAGCCCGGCGGTGTTGAAATCGACGACGAGCGGAACGACCTCCCAGCCGATGGCGCGGAAACATCCGACCGAACGCGGCATATGTGAGGCGCTGGTCACCAGGAGCCAAACCTGGCCCGGTTTCGGATTCGCCAATTCCTTCGAAAAAACCGCGTTTTCATAGGTGTTGCTGGAGGACTCCTCATACAGCACGCGATCCGGATTTATCCCGAATTCCACGAGCAGAAGGCGCACCGTGTCGCTCTCCTTGCTTTCCCGGTCGAGCAGGTTTCCCGAACCGCCGCTGAACACGATCGGCGCGTTCGGAAACCGGCGGATCAGCGACAACAGGGCGAACATGCGTTCGGCGGAATCGTTGAGGGAAGGCTGGCCACGCGCCGCGGTGATCTGGGTGATTTGGCTGCCGCCCAGGATCACGATGCCGTCGACATGTTCCGGCGGCTGCGTGAAATCGGCGAAACGCTGCTCCAGCGGATACAGCACCCATTGATCCATCGGCAGCACGATGAAGGCGGTGAGGAAGATCATGATCGCGACGATCAACCGGCGACCCCATATCCGCCAGCGCGTCACCAGCAGAATCGCAGCCACGGCGAGAAGGATCGTCAGAAAAGAAAGCGGGTTGGCGACGAACCAGAAAATTTTCGATGCGGTGAAGAACACGTGTGAGCTCCGCGATGCTGCCGCCCGATCGGCGGCGAGACCGCACGATAGCGGCTTGGCGGCGCCACCTGCAAATTTCCGGCAACGATGGGTTGTGCGCGGGAGCCGCGTTCGCCCTTGGGAAACGACGAGGGACGCGCTATACAGGTCGCCGCCGGAAAAGATGGACAACGCCGAATACGCACGACTCCTGGGTCCTCGCGATGCGCGCCCCGGTCTGGGTCGTCGGTGCCCAATGTTTTGACGGTCGGCAATTGCCTGCCCTGCCGCGGGTTTGGGCAAGTAGATTCCTGCGCGCCGCGCTTCGGCGGCGGCCGCGGGAGCAGATGAAAAGAGGCTGTCCTGACCGACATCGCCTCCATGTGGAAGGGTTCGTTCAATGGGTCGCAAATTGTACGTCGGCAATCTGCCGTATTCCTATACCTCACAGCACCTGGAGGAGATGTTTAGTCCCCACGGTGCGGTGACCTCGGCGCAGGTCATCGTCGATCGCGTCAGCAATCAATCCCGTGGCTTCGGCTTCGTCGAGATGCAGTCGGAGCAAGAGGCCGACAAGGCAATCGAGGCCCTGAACGGAACCAGTATCGGCGGCCGGAGCCTGACCGTTAACGTCGCCCGCGACCGCGCGGAAGGCGGACCCGGCGGCGGTGGCGGCCGGTCCAATCGAGGCGGCGGGGGCGGCTTCGATCGCGGCGGGCCGCCGCGGGGCAATTCCTTCCGGCGCGACTGATCGGACACTCAACCAACCGTCCCCAATTTTGGGATCGCCTTTTTCAGCGCCGCCGCGATACCCAGCGGCGGCGTTTTTTTCTTTATTTCTGCGTCCATCACTATATATAGTAGGAGGTATTCGATCCTCCCACCGAATATGGATGCACAATGACCGCTGCTTCGATTTGGACCCCTGCCCTCGTCGAACAATTGCGCAGTCTGCGGCAAACCGGCGCCTCCACTGCGGAAATCGGACGGCGCCTCGGCATCTCCAAGAACGCCGTGGTCGGCAAAGCGCACCGACTCGGCCCTGATTCGCGCGCCGCCCCGGTTGCCGCTCGGGCTCCGGTTGTGGTTGCCCTGTCACGGCATGCGTGCCAGTGGCCGGTCGGTCATCCGGGCGAAGCTGGCTTTCACTTTTGCGGCAGTCCCAGCGCGCCGGGGAAACCTTACTGCAACGAACACGCGAGCAAGGCGTATCGGACCGTCCAGCCCAGATCCGAAAGCGCCGCCTGACGGTCGAGCCGCTCCGTTTCGGGAAGCCACCACCCGATTGCCTAGCCGCCCCACGCAAACTGGATTTTTACTGTTTCTTGCAACGGTACTATGATCGGTAGGCATCCCGGCCGATGATCGAGTCGCGCCGAGCCTTGTGAATTTTTTGGAGGGGACATTGATGTCGGATGTCCAGGTAGTCGGCCATACATGGCGCAACCGGCGGCATGACAAACGTCTCAAGGCGCCGCTGACCGTCATCACCGGCGAGAAACCGTTTACGGTCGATAATTGGAGCCTGGGCGGATTCATCATCCGCGACCCCGTGGTCGATCTTGTTCCCGAAAGCTCGACCCAGGTCCGTCTGCTCGTGCCCTTCCCCGATGGCGAGGTGACACTCGATGTCACCATCAAGGTCGTTCGCAACGGCGGCGATGAACCGCAATTCGCCGCCAATTTCGTCGGGCTCGATAATCGCGCGGTCGACGCGCTGGACCGTTACGCGAGCCGCCGCTTCGTTCGGTCCGGTCCGCCGCAATCGCCAGCGCGTTAGGCGCCTGATCTAACGCGGCGGAATTGGGGCGCCGGCAGCCGCGGGCGGTGCCGCGCCTGGGGTCGATTGCACGCCGCGGGGCGCCACGATGAGTTCAATTCGCGCACCGTAGAGCCGGCCGCCGACGATCTGAACCGTCGCAACCCGATTTTCCCGCATGAAGGTCAGTACGCTGTTCGCCGCGCGCACGACGCTGAGTTCGGTCCAGCCGAATCGCGGCATTTGCTGACGGTAGAAATCGAACATCTCGTTGGCGCTGTGCGAGGATGAGATCGCCAATCTCCCGCTCCAACTGTCGAGGTCGCCCAGAATGATCGAGCGGTCGAGATCGACGGAGGAATCGGCCGGTACCGGAACATCCGCCACCTGGTCGAGAGCCGAGCGACCCTGGCCCGAAGAAGCATCACCCCGACCCGGCTGCGAGCCGGTCGACATGGTCGGCGTGCAGGCGGCCAACCAAAGGATGACGGCCGCGCCCGACATCATCCGGTTGAGCATCGCGCGACACCCTCCGTGGACGCCGCGCCACGCCACGCAGTCGCGGCTTGGATCGAGGTGCACGCGACGGGCGAGAAAACCTGGTCCGGTTCGATTTGGATTGGGATCGGTCATGCGGCGTCTAGTTTGTGGTCAATCCGAGCGCGGCGCAAGCGCGCCGCCATGGTTGTAGAAAACCACAATGGCGGTTAGCATGTCTCGCTCAATACAGCATGGGCGCGTCGGTTTTGGGGTGGCGCGATCGTCGGGCCAGGGCGTAAACTCCTGGTCAAGGAGTAGCCATGGACGACGCGGCGGAGGCTGGAAAAGCCGCGGGCGGTTGCGGCGCCCAAAATCGCGCGCCGGTCGATGACGAGGATAACCGAGACCTTCAGCCCGTCAGCCAGCGCGACCTTATGGAAATAGTCGCCTCGCACGAGCGCATGGTCAAAGGCCAGGGCGGCGGGGCCCGCCTGAATCTGCCCTTTCGCGATCTGTCATATTGCAATCTCGCCGGGCGCGACCTGACCGGGGCGGTGTTGAGCGGCGCCAAGCTGCAGCACGCCAAAATGGTTGAGTGCAATCTCTACACGGCGAATCTTTTCGCCGCCGATATTCGTTATGCCGATCTGCAAAAGGCGAACCTGACACGCGCCGATATGCGCGGCGCCTGCCTACGCGGCGCGATCCTGAACGACGCGTTGCTGGTCGAGGCCGACATGCGCGAGGGTGTTTTGGCGCGGGCCGACCGCAAAGGCGAGTTGCACGCCATGTCCTATGACATGCAAAAGGCCGAGTTGGGCGCCGCGACCGCCAAAGGCGCCAACCTTTCCAACGCCAAGCTGTCGAATTCCTTCGTCGTCCAGACCGATCTCACCGATGCGATTTTGCGCAACGCCAAATTCATGCGCGCCGATTTGAGCAAGTGCAATTTGACCGGCTCGAACCTTGAAGGCGCCGATCTTACGGAAGCCAATCTCAGCGGCTGCATCATGCACGGCGCCATCTTGACCGGGGTGACACTACGCAAGACCAATTTCGAGGGCGCCGATCTCATCGGCGCGATCCTCGACGAGGCGGCGATGGCCGGAATTGATCTCACCAAGGCGAAGCTGCCGAAATCCATCAATTCCCTCGGGGCGCCGCTGCGCACGATCATCCTTGCCCATACGGAATGGGTGAAGACCTCCGGCCGCCAAGGTAAACGTGCCGAACTCGGCGAGACCGATCTCGCCAATCTCAATCTCGCCGCCTGCAATCTGTCGGCGGCTTCGCTCAATCACAGCGTTCTGCGCAAGACCAACCTGGCCGAAGCCGACCTGTTGATGACCGATCTTTCCTTCTCCAATCTTCGCGAATCCGATCTCAGCCACGCGGATTTGCGAGGCGCCAATCTCAAACGGGCGATCCTTGACGACGCCAAGCTGATCGGCGCCCGGCTTGGGCCTGTCGATCTGGTCGGGTCGACCGGTCAGATTTGGGTCGCCAGCCTTGAGAACGCGCGCGCGGGGCGAAGTTGAACGGCACCATCCTCTCGTACTGCAATTTGCAGAGTTCCGATTTTTCGAATTCCGATCTGCGGGACGCCCGGCTGGATTTCGCCAATCTGCGCGATGCCAATTTCACGGGCGCGGATTTGCGCGGCTGTGTCCTCCAGGGCGCGGATCGACGTGGCGCCAAGGGTTTACCGAAAGAACCAAAGCCCGTGGAGGATTAGAGGTCGGGCGCCTCGCCTTGCCGGCCACGCTTCGTTATACTTGCCCACTCGCGCGCACCGTTTCCGCCCCCTGAACAACCCGCCCCAGGCCATATGCGTCGGATTGGTATTTTCCTGGTCGTGCTCGCGGTGATTGTCGTACCGGGATCGATTCGCCCGGCCGCGGCCATTCCCGTCGATCTGGAGTTGGTGCTCGCCGTCGACGTCTCGCGCAGCATTGATGACGAGGAATTCAACCTGCAGCGCCAGGGCTACGCCTCGGCGTTGACCAACCCCCTGGTCCTGGGCGCCTTGTTGTCCGGCGCCAACCGCTCGATCGCCGTCGCCTTCGTCGAATGGGCCGATTCCGAATTCCAGAAACTCGTCGTCAATTGGACGCTCATCACCGGACCCGAATCCGCCAGCCGGTTCGCGGCCGCCATCCTGGCGGCGCCGCGATCGTTCTACGGACGCACGTCGGTGAGCGGCGCGGTCGATTTCGGGGTCGCCCTTTTCGCCAAGAACAGTTTCGAAGGCACGCGAATGGTGATCGATGTATCCGGCGACGGCATCAACAACAGCGGCCGGCCGGCCTTTCACTCGCGCGACGACGCGGTTCTTAAAGGCGTCACCATCAACGGTCTCGTCATCATGAACGATAAGCCGCCGCCCGGCCTTCTCTTTCAGCCTCAAGCAAGCCTGGACGAATTCTACCGCGACAACGTCATCGGCGGTCCCGGCGCGTTCATGATGACGGTCGAGGATTTCGATAGTTTCGGGTTCGCGGTCGTCAACAAGCTGATCCGAGAAATCGCCGGCGACCCGCCACATGAGGCGCCTTCGCTCGCCAACGCGGCGCGTTAGCGGGCCTTTCGCGTTCCCTCCCTCTATTCGGATCGACGCGGGTTCAGGTCGACCACGGCCGGACTGCTTTCCGGTATGGTAACGAATGCCCCCCGTTGTTCCGCTGGCGGCGGCGCTCGACGCGAAATGCGCCACGCCATGAATCCCGCAAGCGACCCGGCCAGGATTGCGTTGTAGTAGAACAGCCCGGCCGGGCCCAACCATGCCATCGCCGCCGTCGCCAGGGAGGGGCCGAACACCGACCCCAAAGCCCAACACATCAGAAGACTGCTCGAGAGCGGAACGAGTTGATGCGGTTGCGCGTGGTCGTTGGCATGGGCGATGGCGATGGCGTAGATCGACGGCCCCAACCCGCCCCACAAGAAGAACAATATCGCCGCCGGCACCGGATCGGCGGCGCCAAAGGCGGCGATCGACAGCGCGATCAACGCCTGCCCGCCCGTCGCCGCGGCGATCACCGCGCGGCGGTCGACCTTGTCCGAGAGCCAGCCCAGCGGCCATTGGAAAAACAGCCCGCCAAGCTGAATCGCCGCCATCAATGTGGCGATTGCCGCCGACGACAGACCAAGCTCCGTGGCGTAGACCGGACCGATGTTGATGACAGCGGTGTTCATCAGCCCCGCCGCCAGGCAAGCCACCAGCGCCGCCGGCGCAAGGCGAAGCAGCGAGCCGAGCCCCAGCATGCGCAGCTTCGCCACCTCCGGGCTGGTCGAACGAGTCAGCGCCACCGGCACCAGAGACAGGGAGAGTATGGCGCTGGCGACCATGAAAGAGGCCGGACCGCCGACCTCGCCGAGCGCGAAAAGAAGCTGGCCGCCAGCCAGGGCGAGGCGGCCGCAGACCATGTAGAAGCTGAGGATCCTCCCGCGTGCTCCGCTCCCGGTACGGTCGTTGAGCCAGCTTTCGCCCACGGTGAACAGGGCCGCGAAGCAGAAGCCGATAAAGGCTCGCAGCACCAGCCACAGCAGCAAATCGGTCGCCAGCGTATAAGCCAAGGTCGCCGCGGCGGC
>SHVT01000045.1 GCA_009694125.1 Rhodospirillaceae bacterium
ATATCGAGGACGGCTGTCGGCTTCCGGCCCGGGCTCACGCCCGGACCTCCACCCGACAGCCCTAGTGGCATAACGAGCGTGAAACGAACCCGGACCAGCAGGCCCTCGCTGTAGCTTAAATTACCGCCAAACCTGTCCTACGAATGGGGGGTACCTCACTTAGGCTTGAGTTGTTGGCCGATTGCGTCAAGCAAAGTCGCCATGGCGGGATATAGGATCGCTCAGGCGTCCCTGCTCCGAGCCCGCGCTTGTCTCGAAGGTCGGAAAAATAGGACGCGCTGATTTGTTCGAGTTTGTCCGACAATTACCAGTGCCCCCGACTCGCGGATAGTAGTTCATGGAACCCAGTCCCGGTCACCGCTAATGCCCGTCCTCACGAGCTTCCGTCAATGCACCCGTGGCAAGACGATGAGCGCGGCGATGGTTTTTTCGCCGAGCGAGCGGCTGGCTTCGAGCCGGTGCAGGCCGGTCACCAGCACGAAACGCGCGCCGTCGCGGCGGACTTGGATCGGGGTCTGCAAACCCTCGGCCAGGATGGCCTCGGCGAGCGCGGAAACTTTCGCGGCGTCCAGCGTCGCGCGCAGCTTCGCCGGCACGTAGATTTCCTCGATCTCGATCGGCACCGGCTTCATCATGGTGGCACTATAGCGGTTTAGCGCCGCCGCCAACGGCCGTGTTAATCGGCCAAGGCTCGGCCGGAGCGGCCCATGGAATCGGCAGACAAACGGCCGCGAAGACCGCGCACACGGCGACATTCCTGGTGGTCATTGCCCGATCCTTTCCTTTAGGACCAGGCGGGCGTAGACCCGGTTGCCTAACCCTGCCTACCGCGAGAGAAGGGCGCGCGAGATGTACCCGTCGAGATCGCCAACACGCACGCGGGTCCAATCGCCCATTTGGCTCACGACCTGGACTTTCGAGCCGCGCTTGACGCTCCTCAGCACCTTGGACTTCTGGTCGGGCGCCGCGCGCAGATTGGCGCTGTCCACGCGCACGGTCGCTTCCAGGCCGATCGCCTGCGCGAGCTGTAGATGGGCGGGTTGGGGAACCAAGACGCGCGGGACCACCGGCGCCGCGCCGACGCCCGCACCGAAACCCATGACGGCCATCACGGCCGCGGCCATGAGATACTGACGCATCCTGCCCTCCTCAATGATGATTTGGCGGCTCGACGCCGCAATGGGAAAACGTCTCAAGACCCCGCCATCGTGAACCAATCCAGGCCCCGGTTCAATCCCAAGTACTCGGAACCGGAGATCGGGCCGGGACAGCGAGACCAAGCTATCGGAGTGTTGTGAGGTGCGATTTCGTCGCACTGCAGGCGCTTGGCCCTACGACGCCGATCAAGTCGGGTAGTCGCTTTCGCCTTTAGGGCCCTTGGGCATGTCAGTGCTTCACAAGCCAGCCCCAAACGCTTGTTACCCTTTCGAACGTGAGGGGAACAGGTTCAAGGAACGCCGAAGCGTCGCGATCAATTCCTGGCTGAATTCGTCCGCTTGTTGAATCGACCAAACCACGGTCGTGCAGTGATTGGTGTCAAAATGGTTGTAAGCGCCGGAGCAAAAATCCCTCACTGAAGCGGCCGGGCATTCCGGTTGCGCCGGAGTAAAAATGCGGCAGCAGATCGCCGAAAAGGCGGAGGCCATCGGTGTTCAGAAGACGAAGCTGGACCTCCCGAGCCTCATGGCGCTGGCGGTCCTGGCGGGCGCCTTCATCGCTCTCGGCGCCATGTTCGCAACCACCGTGCTCGCGGGCGCGGACGGCGTCCTTCCCTTCGGATTGAGCCGGCTGTTCGCTGGCATCGCGTTCTGCCTCGGACTCATCCTTGTCATCGTCGGCGGGGCCGAGCTGTTCACCGGAAACGCACTCATGATCATGGCGTTGGCCGCGGGCAAGGTCCGGTTGCGCGAGATGTTGCGGGCCTGGCTCATCGTGTATGTCAGGAACTTCATCGGCGCGATCGGGACCGCGTTGCTGGTGTTTCTGCCGGGGCAGTACCTGACCGGGAAAGGCGCGGTCGCCGGGGTCGTCCTCAAGCTCGCGCTCGACAAGGCGAACGAACCCTTCGACCACGCTCTCTTTCTGGGCATCCTGTGTAACGTCCTCGTCTGTCTCGCGGTGTGGCTTTCTCTCGGCGCGCGGACGACCAGCGACAAGGTGCTTGCCGTGCTTTTCCCGGTGTCGGCCTTCGGCGTCGCCGGCTTCGAGCATTCGGTCGCGAGCATGTATCTCATACCGCTCGGCTTGTTCGTGAAAGCCTGGGGTCCGGCGGAATTGTGGACGTTAATCGGCGCCAACCCCGCGACCTACGCCGCGCTGACCTGGCCCGCGTTCTTCTCCAGTCTTGTCCCGGTCACCATCGGCAATATCGTTGGCGGTGCCGGGCTGGTCGGCGGTGCCTATTGGTTCATCTATCTCCGGCCCCGCCGAAGGAGTGGATAGGCAATTCGGTCGGCTGGTGTTCATGGCGGGCGGCGGGGTAGTCTCACGTCAAGTATGGGGTCGGCGGAGTCGGCGATGAAGTGGCGCACCGGGCTTTTTCTCTTCCTCCTCTTGGCGGGGCCAGCCCGCGCGCAGACGCTCCTCCCACCTCAACCCTCGCCCGCCAGCGGGGAGGGAGCCGGAGGCCAGTGGACCACCGGCCCGGCCATGCCGACGGCGCGGTCGGAGCTCGCCGCGGCGGTGAGCGAGGGAAGGCTGTATGTCGGCGGCGGCTTGCTCAGAAGTACCGTCAGCGAGTCATTTGAAGTATTTGATATAAATATACGATCCTGGCGGAGACTAAGCCCGCTTCCGGTGGCGTTGCATCATCTGGGCATGACCGCTTTCGATGGCGGCATCTTTGTATCCGGCGGCTACAACACGATGGTTTTCCTCGCCAATCAGCGCGGATTTTGGCGCTACGATACGCGCCGCGGGGGCTGGGATAAACTGCCCGATCTTCCCCTGGCGCGCGCCGCCCACGCCCTCGTCGAAGCCGGCGGCCGCCTTTATGTCATCGGCGGCGTTGGCCCGGAGCCCGCACGGGTGTTGGTGTTCGATCCCAGGGGGCGGACCTGGCTGCCCAGCCCAGCCCCATTACCGACCCTACGCGAACATGTGACGGCGTCCAAATTCGGGGGACGGATCTTCGTCGCCGGCGGGCGCGCCGACAACCGCAACCTGGCCACGCTCGAAATCTTCGACCCGCAAGCCAATCGCTGGACCAGGGGCCGCGACATGCCAACCGCGCGCAGCGGCCATGCCGCCGCTTTCGTCGCGGGGAAGCTCCATGTCGCGGGCGGGGAGGGGTTCGATTCTCTCGACCCTTTCGCCAGCCACGAAATCTACGATCCGCAGACCGATAGCTGGAGCGCCGGCCCGCCGCTGCCGAGGGCCAAACACGGTTTGGCGTCGGCGGCGTTCCAGTCGCGGTGGTACCTGATCGGCGGCGCCACCGGCGCGATGGCGCTGACCTATCAGTCGCTGACCGACACCCTCGAAATCCTCGAGACCGCTCCGCCGAAGATCAACTGAGGCTTGCGCTTCCCGTCGGCCCGTGGCGGGTATGGCGTATGCCCCGCGTTCCCACCCACCGAGGGAGGATCGAAACCCATGACGCTGCGTATCCTGCTCATCTTGCTGCTGATCCCGGTCACGGCTTCCGCGCAGAGGATCATCCAACGCGAATTCAACGACATGACCGGCGGCTGTGACAATTACGGCTGGAACATGAAGGTCGAATTCGCGATCGCCAAGGCCGAGCCGATCCAAATCCGCGCGGCGGCGAAAAACGAAGCCCTCGTCGAACTGAAGCTCGACGCCAATAACGACGTAACGCTCCACCCCGCCCGCGCCGTCACCTTCGCCACGCCGCCCGAACGCGACCGTAGCGGACCCGCCAGTTTTTCCGGGCTGGCCGCGTTCAAGATCCTGGAGACCGGCGTCTACCGGATTTCATCGTCGGACAATAATTGGATGGATGTGGTGCGGGGAACGCAACGTGTCGCCTCCGCCGCCTTCGAGCAGCAAACGGCGTGCAAAAGCCTCAACAAGAGCGTCGCCTATCGGCTCAACGCCGGCGATTCGCTCATCCTCCAGATCAACGGAAACCCGCAGCCCTTCACCACCGTCATCGTGACGAAATGGGCGGACTGAGCCGGCTTCCCCGTCGTTGACCCAACACGATCGCCGCGACCGAGCCGATCACGGCGATCCCGCCGGCCAGCACCGGGCCGCTCGGCGCCTCGCCCAGGAAAATCCATACCCAGGCCGAGCCGAGCACGGTTTCGAGCAGGGCCAGCAGGGTCACGTCGGCGGCCGGAAGGTGCCGTAGCGCGAGCACAAAACAGGTGAAGCCGAGCGTGTTCTGAAACGCGCCGAGCGCGAACAACGCCGCCGCGTCGCCGGCAGGGATGGCGAAAGGCGCGCCCACGGTCAGCGCAATGGCGGCGGCGGCCAATCCGCCGAAACCGGCCGCCGGCAACAGGTCGATGCCCGGCCGCCAGCGGATCAGGATCACGTTGATCGCCGAAAACGCGGCGACGCCAAGCGCGAGCAGATCGCCCGCCAGATTGCCGTGCGCCGGCGATTCCAGAAGGATCGGCGCGATGCCGGCCATGGCGAAGGCGATGGCGATCCAAGTCAGCGGACGCACCCGCTCGCCCAAAATCAACCAGGCCAGGCTCGCCGCCATGAAGGGCGAGGTCGATTGCAGCACCAGCGTGTTGGCGACTCCGGTGCTCGCCATCGACAGCACATGGAACACCGAAGCGGCGGCGAGCAGCGCGGTCGAGGTCAGCCCCACCCAGCCGGAACCGCGGATTCCCATGGCCAGCCGCGCCCCGCCATGCCAGAACCACAGCAGGGTCAGCAAGGTCGTGCCGTGACCCAGCGACCGCCAGAACACCATGTCCCAACCGCTCGCATCGACTTGGCGCATGACCATGCCGCCGACACTGAAGCAGATCGGCGCGGCGAGCCCATAAAGGAGCCCACGCAAAGGCGACGCGGCGGCCTTGTGGGGACCGGCGGGAACAACCATAGTAGGGGCCATCGATTTGGAGAGCCCGAAGGCTCGACGTGTTCGGGGCGAGGCCTAAGCCAAAAAACGCGGCACGTTAGCGGAAATCCCATCTTGGTGTCACAGTCATTTCGGTCGTCCTCGCTTCCGGTCCTGGGCCTTCACGGGTTTCAGCGCGTGGCCTATACCGAAACGGGCGAGGCAGATAATCCCGATGTTCTGGTCTGCGCGCACGGGCTGACCCGCAATGCTCATGATTTCGACCTGCTCGCGCAATCGCTGGCGCCGCATCGCCGCGTCGCCTCCGTGGACATGCCCGGTCGCGGCCGCAGCGACTGGCTCGCGATCAAGACCGACTACAATTACCAGCTCTATAACGCCGTGGCGGCGGCGCTCATCGCGCGGCTTGGCGTTGAGCGGCTCGACTGGCTTGGCACATCGATGGGCGGGCTGATTGGCCTGGCGCTGGCGGCGCAACCCAACACACCCATCCGCCGGCTGATCCTGAACGATGTTGGCCCCTTCGTGCCCAAGGACGCGCTTATTCGCATCGGCCAATATGTCAGCCTCGATCCGCGTTTCACCTCGTTGGAGGAAGCCGAGGTCTATCTCCGCAAGGTGCAATTCGGTTTCGGGGCCATGTCGGACAATGCTTGGCGGGACATGGCCGTCAACTGCACGCGCGCGGGCGAGGGCGGCTTTGCCATGCATTACGACCCGGCCATCGGCGATGTTTTCACGCAAGGTGAGATTCAGGATGTAAACCTCTGGCCATTATGGGGAATGATCCGCTGCCCCGTCCTCGTTCTGCGCGGCGCGGACTCCGATCTGCTGCTTCCGGAAACCGCGCGCACGATGTCGGAAACCGGCCCGCGCGCCCATATCGTCGAAATTCCCGGCTGCGGCCACGCCCCGTCGCTGATGACCGAGGCGCAAATCGGCATCGTCGCCGAATGGCTGGAACGCGCGCCGATTCCCTGACGGCGCGGGCACGTCATGTTCATACCGCTGCGCGACGACAACCCGACGACCATCCAGCCGATGGTCACGATCGGCATCGTCGCGCTCTGTGTCGTGGTGTTCCTCTGGCAGCTCACGCTGGACGAAGACAGCCTCGAGCGCTTCGTCTATGCCTTTGGCATGATCCCGGTCGTGTTGTTCGACGAGGCCGATCTGCCGCCGGAGGTGGCCGTGGTGTCGGGGACGGTTAGCCTATTCACCTCGATGTCCCTCCATGGCGGCTTCATGCACATCGCCGGCAACATGCTTTACCTGTGGATTTTCGGGAACAATGTCGAAGATGCGATGGGCCATGCCCGTTTCATCGCCTTCTATTTGATCTGTGGCGTGGCGGCGGCGCTCGCTCACGCTTTCGCCGACCCCGGTTCAGAAATACCGACGATCGGGGCCAGCGGCGCCATCGCCGGCGTGCTCGGCGCCTATCTCGTCCTGCACCCCCGCGCCAATATCCAGGTGCTGCTGTTCCTCGGTGTGTTCTCGCGGATGTTGAACCTGCCGGCGGTAGCCGTGTTGGGGTTCTGGCTGTTGTTGCAAATCGTCAACGCGGCGCTGGGCGGGGCGGGCGGGGGCGGCGTCGCCTGGTTCGCCCATATCGGCGGGTTCATCGCCGGCATGGTGCTAATCCCCTTTTTCAAACACGGCCATGTGCGGCTGCTCGACGAAGGGCGCGGGGGACGTGGCCCATGGAGACGCGGGCCTTGGGGTTGAGCGACGGATTTCCTGCGTTCCGGCCGCGTTTTCCGTGGTTCGGCTCCGATCTCCAGACGCTTCGTAACATCCTCCAGTCGCCCCAGCCGGTGTTGCCCGGCAGCGCCGAAACCCTGCACGTGCCCACAAACGACGGCAGCGGCGATGTTCTGACCGCCCTTTATCATGGCCCGCCCGATGGCGCCGCGCGGCCCGCGGTTCTTTTGATCCACGGCCTGACCGGCTGCGCCGACAGCCCGTATATGAAGGTGACGGCCGCCTATCTGCTGTGGCTCGGCTATTCGGTGGTGCGGCTGAATTTGCGCGGCGCCGGCGACTCGCCCCAGACCTGCCGGTTTCACTATCACGGCGGAAGGACAGAGGACATCGCCGCGGCAGTCAACGGCCTGCCTAGGGCATTGACCCAGGCCGGGTTGTTCGCCGTGGGTTATTCGCTCGGCGCCAATCTGCTGCTGAAATATCTGGGCGAACAGGGCGGCGACGCCGCCATTGGCGCCGCCGTCGTGGTGTCCGCGCCCATCGATCTGGGCGCCGCTTCGCGCCGGTTGCGGGCCCCGCGCAACCGCCTGTACGAAACCTATCTCATCGGCCGGATGCAAGCCGAGGACACCGCGCCCAACGCCGCGATCACGCCGGCGGAGCGGGCGACGATTCTCGCTTCACGCACCATCGTTGATTACGACGACGGTTTCGTCGGGCCCAAGAACGGATTCGCCGGGGCCGACGATTATTACCGGCGCTGTTCGTCCAACCGCTTCATGCCGGCCACGGTGCCGACGTTGGTGCTGCACGCCCTCAACGATCCCTGGATTCCGCGTGAAGTCTATGCCGGCTTCGATTGGAAGAAAGCGCCTGCGCTGACCCCCGGTTCTGAGCAGGGGCGGCGGGCATCTCGGTTTCCACGGCGGCGGGCACACGGTGCCCTGGCACGACCGCTGTATCGAGACTTTTTTCGCGCGGCATCACCCGCCGCGTGATGAAAATGCAGCCTAGAAACGCGCGGTAGGTCTGTTGTCGTGGCTGGATATGTTGCCCTGTTGCGTGCGGTCAATGTCGGCGGGACTGGCAAGCTCGCCATGGCGGAGCTTCAGGCAATGTGCCGCGACGCCGGATTAACTCGAATCCAGATCTACATCGCGAGCGGCAACGTCGCTTTCGAGAGCAAAGCGACCCCAAAAATGGTCAGGTCCGCGTTGGAGGCGCGGCTTTTGGCCTATGGCGGGAAGCCGATCGGCGTTGCCGTGCGAACCGCGGCGGAAATGGCGGCGGTTCTAAAGGCGAACCCTTTTCCGAAGGCTGCGCCGAACCGCACCGTGGCGATCTTCCTGGACGAACCGCCGCCGCGCGATGCTCTGACACACGCGATCGGCGTACAAGACGAGGAAATGCGCCTGGGCGAACGCGAAATCTATGTCCTCTATGGCGCTACCGGAATGGGCAAATCCAAATTGCGGATTCCGGCCGCCAAGAACGGCACCGCGCAGAACATGAACACGATCGCCAAACTCGCGGCCTTGGCGGCGAAGCTGTGACCGTGCTTAAGTCCGGGAGCCGAGCAGCTTGGCGGCCTGCGGAGCGGCATAGGTGAGTATCCCGTCGGCGCCGGCGCGTTTGAAGGCGAGCAGGCATTCCATCATCGCCTTGTCCCCGTCGAGCCAGCTCGCGGCGGCGGCGGCTTTCAGCATCGAATATTCCCCGCTCACCTGATAGGCGAAGGTGGGGACGGCAAACGTCTCCTTCACCCGGCGGATGATGTCGAGATAGGGCAGCCCGGGTTTTATCATCACCATGTCCGCGCCTTCGGCTATGTCGAACGCGACCTCGCGCAGGGCCTCGTCGCCATTGGCCGGGTCCATCTGATAACTGCGCTTGTCGCCCGCGCCGAGATTGGCCGCCGACCCCACGGCGTCGCGGAACGGACCGTAAAAGGCCGAGGCGTATTTCGCCGCATAAGCCAGGATGCGGATGTTTTGGTGGCCCGCTTCGTCGAGCGCGCGGCGGATGGCGCCGACGCGGCCATCCATCATGTCCGACGGCGCGATAACGTCGCAGCCCGCTTCCGCCTGCACGACCGCTTGGCGGCACAACACGGCGACGGTTTCGTCGTTGACGATTTCGCCGCCGCGCAGAAGCCCGTCATGACCGTGGCTGGTATAGGGATCGAGCGCCACGTCGCAGATGATGCCCAGCCCGGGCTGGGCCTTCTTCACCGCGCGCACCGCTCTGCAGATCAGGTTGTCTGGGTTGACCGACTCCTCGCCCTCGGGCGTCTTCCGCTTCGGATCGATGGCGGGGAAAATGGCGATGGCGGGGATGCCGAGCCCAACGGCTTCGCCCGCCGCCTTGACCAAAAGATCGACCGACAGCCGCTCCACGCCCGGCATGGAACGCACCGGCGTGTGGGTTTTCCGGCCTTCCTGGACGAAGACCGGCCAGATCAGATCGTCGACCGCGAGCCGCGTTTCGGCGACCAATCGGCGCGACCAGGGATCGCGGCGGTTGCGCCGCAACCGGGTGTGTGGATAGGCGCCGAGCGCGAAAAAAAGCGGCGAACCGGCCATGGCATTCCATTGGAACAAAGGCGGGCCAGCATCTTAGGTCGCGCCCGCGCGCCGTACAACCCATGGTCTTTGCGCGGTCGCCCCGCCCGGCGCGGCGCGTAGGAGGCGGCCCAAAAAAAATCGCCCTCCCGAACGACGCAGGAGAGCGGCGCGATCCCGCGGCGAGGGTTCAGGCCGCCTTGGCGATGGAGGCCGGACCGGGCGAGAGCACCGCGGGCGCGCAACCGCCGGATGCAATGCCTGTTGTTGACGCAGATCAATGCGGGAACCCCGATTTGCGCGGTATGGAATAATCATGAAAACCTTCATCGTCGAAGCCTATGGCGCACACCACGCGGCCGACGGCCCGGTTCGTCACTTCACGGTGCAGGCGGACACGCGTGAGGCCGCCATCGCGATGGTCAAACAAAGCTGGTCGACCCAGGTCTACAGTCGCTTCGACGCCGTCGAGGAAATCGAAGAGTCCGACGAGGAGGCCCCGGGAATCCTCGATGAGGGACCCGGCCCTTATCGCGGAGAAAAATTGTCATAAACCGCGCCCGTAGGTGTCCTCGGCTTGGCACCTTGTTTTTTGAGATGATCCCCGCAAGTCGATCTTCTAAAGTCTTGAGCAGGGCTGGCGTTCTTCGCCCATGGGAGTGAGGCCACACATGGCGATGTCGCGAAGAATTCCCGCGCTTGCGGTCACCCTGGCGATGGTTGCCCTGCCGGTCTTCGCCGAGGTGTCGTTGCAGCGCAGCACGCCGGAGGCGGGAAGCGTGCAGGCCCTGAAATTGGCGGAAGTCCGTCTGTGGTTCGGGACGGTGCTGGCGCCGGGCAGCGTCGTCATCGACGTGTTCGACGAATGCGGCAATCAAGTCGACATGCGCGACCCCGCCGTGGAACGGGCCGACCGGCGCCAGGCCAGGATCGGTGTCGAACCCACCAATTCCGGAATCTACGAGGTGCATTGGAAGGTCACGGCGGAGGACAAATCCGAGACCAAGGGCAGCTTCAAGTTCCAGGTCGCGCAATAACCGCCGCTCCCATGGCCGCCGACATCATCTTCGAGACGCGCGGGCGCGTCGGACGGATCACGCTCAACCGGCCGGCCGCGCTCAACGCCATCGATTTTGACATGAGCCGGTCGCTGCTCGAGGCGCTGAACGCATGGGCGGGCAATTCGGCGATCGCGGCGGTGGTCATCGGCGCGACCGGGGATCGCGCCTTTTGCGCCGGGGGCGACGTTCGCGCGTTGTATCGGGCGCGCCGGGCAGGCGATTTCAACCTGCCGCGGAAGTTCTACCGGCTCGAGTACCGCCTGAACCGGCTTATCCATCGCTTCCCCAAGCCCTACATCGCACTGATCGACGGCATCGTCATGGGCGGCGGCGTCGGCATTTCGGTGCACGGGTCGCACCGGGTCGTCACCGAAAGGGCGCAATTCGCCATGCCCGAAACCGGGATCGGCATGTTTCCCGATATCGGCGCCAGCTATTTCCTGCCGCGCCTGCCGGGCCGGCTTGGGCTCTATCTTGGCCTGACCGGAGCCCGGCTGGGTCCGGCCGATATGCTGTATTGCGGGCTCGCCACCCATTTCGTTTCCGCTGAAAAGCTGCCGGCCCTAGAAGCGGCGCTGGCCGACACCGGCTGGTCGAACGAACGCGGCATGATCGTCGATTCCGTGTTGGAACGCTTCGCCGCGCGGCCATACCCCGCGCCGATCGCGAACATCGCCGAGCGCGTCGATCGCTGTTTTTCCGGCGAGTCCATCGAGGCGATTCTGGAATCGCTGGACAGGGATGGCGGCGATTGGGCGCGGGCGACGCTCGGCGAACTGCGCGGCAAATCGCCGACCAGCCTGAAGGTGGCCTTCAGGTTGCTCCGCGAAGGAAAACGGCTCGATCTCGAATCCTGCCTCGCGCTTGAATACCGACTCAGCCAGCGTTTCATGGCAAGCCATGATTTCTACGAAGGCGTGCGAGCGCTGCTGGTCGACAAGGACATGGCGCCAAAATGGCGTCCCGCGAATCTCGGTGAGGTGACCGAGGCCGACATCGCTGCCTATTTCGCCCCCCTGCCCGAAGGCGATCTGGTCTTCCCCGACCATTCCGAGTAGGTGTAATCCACGATGGATGCGGCGATGTGGAGCGACCTGATTCTGTTTGTCGCGGTCGGCTTCGCCACCGGTTGCGAGCGCCAGCGTCCACGCGGCCGAAGTCTTCACGACAGGGATATCGGGCATCGCCCATTGGCGCTTCGGCAATGTCCGCTGGCGTATGATGTTGCAGCTTGCTCTTCCAGGAATGGCCGGCGGCGTGGTCGGCGCCTATCTCCTCACCCACGCGCCGCTCCATATCATCGCGCCGACGGTTGCCATCTATCTCCTGCTGATGGGGGCGTGGATTCTACGAAAGGCGTTTCACAAACGCGCGACGCCCCGTCGGCGGCGCGTTGGCGGCGCCGATTGCCGCTTACGCCGCTAGCCGCTTGCCGCACCGCCCCATAATGATCCTCGTCGGTGCGGTCATCGTGCTGCTCAGCGCGCGAACGCTCCTGAATCTCGTTGGTTAGTACAAGCGCGGGGTTCTGCGGCAGAATCCCTTTCGGCAAGAGGTAGGGGAACCGCATATGAACTTGCTCCGCAGCCGCTACCATGCGCCCGGCACGTCGCCCGGCGCCCTGATCGAGCGCAAGGACGGCCAGGTTCCGTTGCGCATCGGGCTGTTCGACTATGATTCCGGGCATTTCGAGGCAACCGAACAGGCGACTGTCGAGCAATGCATGACCGGGCTCGCGAGCGCGGCGAAAACCTGGATTCACATCGAGGGCAGCGTCGATGCCGCGACCCTGCGGACCCTGGGGGAGGCGTTTTCCCTCCACGCGCTGGCGCTGGAGGACGCGCTGAGTTCCGGTCATCGGCCGAAGGTGGACCGCTATGGCGAACAGCTCTTCGCAATCATGGCGCTGCCGTATGTCGAGCGCGGCCGGATCGTTGCGGCCCAGGTCAGCCTCTTCCTCGGCCGCAACTACGTCATCAGCTTCCAGGAAGCCGGCGGCGACGTGTTCGAGCCGATCCGCCACCGGCTGCGCGCCGAAGACGGAAGGATGCGCAATCGGGGCAGCGACTACTTGTTTTATGCGCTGATCGACGTGCTCATCGATCACAAATTTCCCCTGATCGAGCCCTGGGCGAGCGCATCGAGGATATCGAGCGAGCCGTGCTCGACAAGGCGGCAAAGAGCGAGGCGCGCAAAATCCACGCGCTCAAGCGCGATCTCCTGACGCTGCGGCGGTTTGTGTGGCCGGAACGCGAAGTCGTCAATCGGCTGCGCCATGACGAGGACGAACTGATAAAGTCCGAGACCCGCATCTTCCTGGCCGATTGCTACGATCACACGGTGCAGATCATGGACCTGCTCGAATCCTATCGCGATATGGCGGCCAGCCTCATGGAGGTTTATGTCTCAAGCGTGAGCAACCGCCTCAACGACGTGATTCGAGTTCTGACCGTGATCTCGACAGTCTTCATGCCGCTCACCTTTCTGACCGGGGTCTATGGCATGAATTTCGACCGCGCGGCTGGGCCGTTCAGCATGCCGGAGTGGGTTGGCCCTATGCCTATGTCGGGCTTTGGGTGCTGATGCTGGCGATCGCCGGCGGCATGATTCTTTGGTTCCGCCGCCGCGGCTGGTTCTGAGCGGGGCCCAGGGGCCGCCAATCCGCAACGATCGCCGGTTGACGCAGATCAAGGCGCCGACCTGCCCATTGCGGCCATGGTGATGGGCAATTTGGGGGAACGCGGCCATGGACGACGACGCCGACCACGACATTGGAGGCACCACGCCGTCGATCACGAGCCGGATCGACGCGATTACCCTGATCCCCGAGGATTATCGCACCATAACGCCGCCCTGCCCGCGCAGCGCGAAGATCGAATTTACCGCGCGTTGCAACTACGGCTGCGCGTTTTGCGCGCGCTCGCTCCAACTGCGCGACCACAAGGACATGGCGTGGACTCTGTTCGAGCGTCTGCTGCCCGAGCTGCGCGCGGCGGGGGTGGAGGAAATCGGGATGTTTTATCTCGGCGAATCCTTTCTTTCGCCCTGGCTCGAAGACGCCATGAGTTATGCCAAACACGAATGCGGCTTCTCTTATGTCTTCCTGACGACGAACGGCTCGCTGGCGACGCCCGACCGGGTCGATTCCTGTGTGCGCGTGGGGCTCGATTCGCTGAAGTTCTCGTACAATTTCGCCGACATCGAACAATTCCGCGCGATCGCGGGTGTGAAGGACAGCCTGTTCGCCGATATGAGAGCCAATATCCTTGCGGCGCGCACGGTGCGCGATCGCGTGTTCGCGGAAACCGGGCATCGCTGCGGCCTTTTCGCTTCCTACATCGACTATGACCGCGATCAAGGCGAGCGGATGCGCGATGCCATCGCCGACATCGCGGGTATCGTCGACGAGGTTTACGCCTTGCCGCTGTACAGCCAGGCCGATCTGGTCACCGCGGGCGAACGCGCCCGCGGCTGGAATGTGACGCCGGGCAATCGCGGGTGGGTGCGCTGCGCGAGCCGATTCCGTGCTGGGCGTTGTTCACCGAAGCGCATATCGCCTATGAGGGGAAGAAGGGCCTGACCCTGCCCGAGCCGTAACCGCGATTCGCGTTCCACGAGGGCGGCGGCGATCCCGAAGCCGACGATAATCATTCATCATTCTATCGTGTTCCAGGAACTGGAATAATCCCCGCGCTCCCGATTCCCCAGCCCCAATTCGTTGTTGACGCCGCGGCTTCCGGCGTAACCTGGCCAGGAAAGAGGGGCGGCATGGGCGACACGCGGCAGGGGCGGGACGTCATCATCGAATTCCACCGCGTCGGCAACGCGGTGAAGGTCACGGCCGCCGACCCGGTCACGCTGGTCGAGGTTTCCATTGTCGGCTCGCCGGCGAGCAGCGAGAACACGCTGCGCCTGGCCGCCCTTCGCAAGCTCCATTACGTCCTGGCCAAACGCGAGGCAAAAAAGTAAGAGCGATGCCGCGGCGCCGGCTCCCCGCTTTGGAAAAACCGGCCGGTGCGGGTAGCCGCCGACCCGCCGATGGCCTATAGTCTCGGGTCCAACGCCACTTCGCCGGGAAAGCCGATCATGGCTGCTGCCGCCGCCACCGCTGCAATATCCGCCGCCGCTCCGGGCACAGGGGTCGATCGCGGCCCGACGCTCACCATCCTCGCCACCCTTCTCCTGGGCGCGATGGCGATCACGGACCTCATCACCTTTACCCAGGGCGCCTTGTTCCTTGTCGGCGGGATCTCGGGCGTTGCCCTCTATCACGCGTCCTTCGGCTTCACCGGAGGCTGGCGCCGGATGGTGCTGGAACGCCGTAGCGCAGCCTTGCGAGCGCAGATGCTGATGGTAGGCATCGCAGCGTTCGTCATGATTCCCTTGGTCACCGAAGGCCGCATCTTCGGCCAAATTCTTGTCGGTGCCTCAGCGCCGATCGGGGTTTCCGTTGCGCTGGGCGCGGCTATGTTCGGCTTCGGGATGCAGCTCGGCGGCGGCTGCGGCTCCGGCACCTTGTTCGCGGTTGGTGGCGGGAGCGCGCGGATGTTGGTGACGTTGTTTTTCTTTATCCTGGGTTCCCTGCTGGCGACGGCGCATTTGCCCTGGTGGCTGACGTTGCCGAGCTTTCCCGAGTACAGCCTTGGCGCCAATCTCGGCGCTTTCGGCGGGCTCGCGGTGACGTTGTTGGGCCTCGCCGCGGTCGCCTTCCTGGTCGCGCGCATCGAAATCGCCCGCCACGGCAGCCTGGAGAAAACCCGGGCAGTCGGCGCGCAAAGGCTCGACCGGCTTCTGCATGGGCCGTGGCCCCTGATCTGGGGCGCGCTTGCGCTGGCCGCGGTCAATATCGCGACGCTGCTGCTGTCCGGCCATACCTGGTCGATCACCTTTGCCTTCGGTCTGTGGGGCGCGAAGGCGGCGCAGGTGCTGGGCGTGGCGGTCGAGACCTGGCCGTTCTGGACCTGGCCCGGTCCGTCGCTCGCGCTGCATGGCAGTATCCTGGCCGACGATACCTCGGTCATGGATTTCGGGTTGATCCTGGGTGCCGCGTTGGCCGCGTCGCTGGCCGGGAAATTCGCGCCCAACGCGAAACTGCCGTTCCTATCCGTGCTCGCCGCTGCGATCGGCGGGGCGTTGATGGGTTATGGCGCGCGGCTGGCGTTCGGCTGCAATATCGGCGCGTTATTCAGCGGCATTGCCACCGGCAGCCTGCACGGTTGGCTGTGGTTTGGCTGCGCTTTCGTCGGAAGCTGGTCGGGCGTGCGGGCGCGACCGGCTTTCGGGCTGGCCTGATTCCTGATTAAGGAGAAAAATCTTGGCAGATCGCAACACCCTTCTGTTCGGTTCGGTATTCCTGCTGGCGACGGCTGCGGTCGCCGCCGATTACGCGGCGCATAAGCCGCAGAATCTGCCGCCGGTGATCTCGGGGACGGCGGCGCCGATGAACAAATGCGGCTTGGCCTCGCCCTGCGCGCCCAAGGCCGCCGAGAAGCCGCCGCATCCCTGCGGCCTCTAGGGATATGCCGGAGGCGCGCCGGCAAGCCGCGCGCGAGGCCCTTTACGCCGAAGCGATCCTCGCCAAATCAGGTTTGAGCGTCGCGGGTGCGCTGCTGGCCGGCGTTTCGGAGGTCGTCGCCTGGCGGCAATATCCGGCCGGCGGAGTCGCCGACCCAGATAGCGGCGCGCATTGTTATTACCACGCGCACGAGCCGGGCGATGGGCCGGAACATGGCCATTTCCACTGCTTCCTGCGCCCGTCCGGGGCCGATGGGCCTTTCCATCACCTGATCGCGGTGGCGGTGGACCGCGAGGGGAGGCTGGCCCGTCTGTTCACCGTGAACCGTTGGGTGACCGGCGAGGTGTGGCTGCCGGCGGCCGAAACCATCGCGTTGCTGCCGCGTTTCGACATACAGCTCGCCAGGCCGGATTACCTTGTCAATCGCTGGCTGACCGCGGTGACCCGGCTCTATGCCGATGAGATCGCAAACCTATTGATCCAGCGCGACGTGACGCTTGCGCCAATTTTGGCGCGCAATGGGGATGCCGCCCTCGAGGATCGCGCTTTGGATGTCTTGTCCGAGCGCCCGGTCAGCCTCTCCCAGACCGCGCGGGAATTGGCGCCATGACATCGCCGGAAGCCATTACGCCGGGACTTGCGTGAGCTTGTTTTTGTTTCTATAAGACAGCCACTTAAGGGAGTATCCTTCGGCTTCGGAATAAAGGGGATTGGATGCCGTTCAACAAGCCTTTGCGACCCTACGCCATGTTGGACGTAACCAAAGTTGGCGCCGGACAGGTCGGAGTCTACGGCCTGTTCAGCCGGGGCGCCTGCGTTTATGTCGGAGTTGGAGACATCCGCGAAAAGGTCCTGGGACACCTCATCGGCGACAGCGCCGCGATCGGACGCGCGGCGCCGGATCAATGGACGGCCGAAATCACGCCCAATCACGCGGCGCGGGCGAAGGCACTGATCGCGGAACTCAATCCGACCTGCAATCGCAAGGCTGGATAACGCGGGCCTCGCCCCGCCAGAATTAGAACAGCCCGACGATTCGTCCGTCCGGTCCGACATCGATGCTGTCGGCGGCCGGCACGCGCGGCAGACCCGGCATCGTCATGATGTCGCCGCAGACCGCGACCACGAACTCCGCTCCGGCGGAAAGGCGGACTTCGCGCACCGGGACGACATGCCCGGATGGGGCACCCTTCAGGTCGGGATCGGTGGAAAACGAATACTGGGTCTTGGCGATGCAGACGGGCAGGTGGCCAAAACCCATGGATTCGAAAGTGTCGAGCTGAGCGCGCACCGAAGAATCCATCGCGATGTCCTTCGCGCGGTAGATTTTCTGCGCGATCGTGCGGATCTTGTCATGAAGCTTCATGTCGTCGGGGTAGAGCAGGGTCAGTTTGCTCCGCCCGCTATCGGCGATCCTGGCCACGGTCCGCGCCACATCGGCGGCGCCTTCGCCGCCCATCGCCCAATGATCGGCCATCAACGCCTCGACGCCGAGCCGGTTGCAACCGTCCCGGACCACGGCAATCTCCGCATCGGTGTCGGCCGAAAAGCGATTGATGGACACCACGGGAACGATGCCGAAATTCTTGATGTTCTCGACATGCCGGGCGAGGTTGGCTATGCCGGCGTCGAGGGCGGCGAGGTCCTCCTTTTTCAAGTCCTCTTTCTTGACGCCGCCATGCATCTTGAGCGCTCGGATGGTGGCGACGATCACCGCGCAATCCGGCGCCAGGCCGGTCTTGCGGCATTTGATATCGAGGAATTTCTCGCCGCCGAGATCGGCCCCGAATCCGGCTTCGGTGACGACGTAATCCGCCAGTTTCAGCGCGGCGGTGGTGGCCAGCACGGAATTGCAACCATGGGCGATATTGGCGAAGGGGCCGCCATGGATGAAGGCCGGCGTGCCCTCCAGCGTCTGCACGAGATTGGGCGAAAGCGCGTCCTTCAACAGCGCGGTCATTGGGCCATGCGCCTTCAGTTCGCGCGCGCGCACGGGTTTGCGGTCGCGGGTATAGGCCACGATGATGTTGCCGAGTCGCTCCCTGAGGTCGTCCAGATTCTTGGCGAGGCAGAAGATCGCCATCACCTCCGACGCCACCGTGATGTCGAACCCGTCTTCGCGCGGGAAACCGTTGGC
>SHVT01000046.1 GCA_009694125.1 Rhodospirillaceae bacterium
GCCAGGAAGATGTCGGAGGCCTTGACGCTGATCTTGAACTCGAAGAAATCCTCGTCCTCGAGCATTCGGGCATGGGTGAGGGCGCTCTCGACCATCGCCTCGGGACAGGGTTCCCCGTATTTTTCGAGAAGGTCGCGTTCCAGGCTGCCGGCATTGACGCCGATGCGCATGGAGCAGCCAAAATCCTTCGCGGCCTTGACCACCTCGCGCACGCGCGCGCGGCTGCCGATGTTGCCGGGATTGATGCGAAGGCAGGCGGCGCCGGCCTGTGCGGCTTCGATGGCGCGCCGATAGTGGAAATGAATGTCGGCGACGATCGGAACCTTGGCCGCCTTGACGATCGCCGACAAGGCCCGGGTGGAATCCTCGTCGGGGCAGGAGACGCGCACGATGTCGGCGCCGGCATCCTCCAGCGCGGCGATTTGGGCGATCGTCGCCGCGGCATCCGATGTCAGGGTATTGGTCATCGACTGCACGGTAATCGGCGCATCGCCGCCGACGGCGACGCCGCCGACCCGGATCTGCCGGGATTTTCGCCGCATGATCTGCCGATACGGCCGAATCGTCATGTATTGCTCCGGGTGGCCGGGCGCGGCGCCCGAAGACGACCGCGCCGGCGGCTGGTCAGGTGCGCGCGAGTCTCAACGGCGGGCGTCGCCGGCGGCCGTGGCGCGGTTGGCCTCGGGCACGGCGGTGCCGCTCAACAGCCGGTCGGGGTCGAGCGCGACGTCGCGACGAACGAAACCCGGACGCCCGATGGCCGGGGCCTGGCGCCCATCGACGAGTATGTCCAGCCCGCCCGCATTCCCGGTATAGAGGAAAAGGCCGGGGCGGGGCGGGACCATGTAGCTGTCGCCCTGTTTCATTGTCCGCATGAATACGATGGTGCCACCGGCATCGTTGACTTGAATCCAGCTTTCCGCGGTCGCGCGGATCAGCACGCGGCTATCGACATTAACCTCGCCGTAGAGCCGTGGCGCGTTGCCGCCCACGCTTTCGGGGGCGGCGGGAATGGCGTTGATGTCGGGAAATGAAGGGGCGGCTGGCGGTGGCGTCGCCAGTGCGAGCGCCGGCGCCGGGGCCAATCGGGGCGGCGGCGCGGGCGGCAAGGCGGCCTGCGGTCGAATCGGGGATGCGATCGCGGAGGTTGCCGGGGTGGGCAACTCGACCGGAGCCGGAGTTGCGGGACGGGGCGCGGTGGCCGCGGTATTCGAGGATGTCTCCGCTGGCGTGGCCGGGGGCACGTCTCTCGCCGCCGCCGACAGCCTTACCGGAACCGCCGGGGCGCGCGTCGTGGCGGCTTCTTCGAGCGAGGACAGATAATACCAGCCACCATAAGCGGCGACGGCGACGATCAACGACACCAGCAGGATGGCGCCGCTGGGCAGGCGACCCTCCGGCAGCGGCGCGGGGAAGACAAGCTCGGTGCCGCGGTCGGCACCCGCGGCCTCTTCCTTGAAACGGCGCAGAACGTCGGCCTGGTCGAGCCCTAGATAGCGCGCATAGGCGCGAATGAATCCCACGGCATAGACGGTGCCCGGGAGGTCGTTGAATCGTCCGGCCTCGATCGCCTCGAGGTAGGGCAGGCGAATCCGCAGCGCCTTGGCGACGTCGCGCAATTCCCAGCGGCTGCGAAGCCGCTCGGCGCGCAGCAGCGCGGCGACGCCTGAAGTGTCATCGTTGTCGCGCGGCGACTCGACCGGGGGCTCGGTCTCGCCGCCGACAATAAGCAAACGCTTACGTTTGCGCTGCACCATGTTCAATTTCATCCTCCACAGCGAACCGGAATCAAGGTCGCCGCCCGCCCCGGCGGCCAATCCAACCCCGACCCGATTCACCGGAGTTTTTGGAAGTGCTGGAAACCCTTTTTTACCAAGAAACCGCGCCCAGTAGCAACGAAGTTGGTAAAAATCAGGTTAACGGTGCCTCAAACCGCCACGCCGTGATCGCGGGCATAAGCCAACAGCAGATCGCGGATGGTATGCGCGGATGTCGCGTATAAGGAATCGAGGAAGACTTCCAGGGGGCGCAACCCCAGGCTGCGCATGCCGATCCCGATCAGAGCCATGGTTTCAAGCGGACGCGACCCCATATCGCCGCAAATCGCGAGCGGAACCTTCGCCGCCGAATAGCGCAGGGCAAGGTCATGCAAAAAGGACAGAATGACCGGCGACAAGACATCGTAACGATCCGCCAGGCGAGGGTTGCCGCGATCGGAGGCGAAGAGGAACTGGATCAGATCGTTGCTGCCCACGGACAGGAAATCGGCGCGGCGCAACAGGGCGGGAAGCTGCAACGCCAGCGCCGGCACTTCCAACATGGCGCCAACCCGCAGCGGCGAAGGCAGGGGGATGCCGCGCGCCGCCGCGCGCTCGATTTCAATGTCGAGGATGGCGCGGGCGGCATCGAACTCGGCAACCTCGGCGACCATCGGAAACATGACGTCGAGGCGCGCACCGGAAGCGGCCTGGATCAGGGCGCACAATTGCTGACGCAGGAGGTGGGGGCGGTCCAGCGCGATGCGAATGGCGCGCCAGCCCATGGCGGGGTTTTCGTCGCCGGCGCTGCTCATATAGGGCAGAACCTTGTCGCCGCCGACATCGAGCGTTCGGAAAACCACGGGTTTTCCGTCGGCGGCGGCGTAAATCTTGCGGTAAAGGTCGGCCTGGGCGGCGACGTCGGGGAAGTCGGCCCGCACCATGAACGGTATTTCCGTCCGATAGAGCCCGACACCGTCGGCCCCCGCCGATTTCAAATGGGGAAGGTCGATGAGCAGCCCGGCATTGAGGTTCAGCGGTACGCCGATACCGTCGCGGGTTACCGTGGGCAGGTTACTCATCGCGAGATAAGAGGCTTGCCGCGCTTCGCGGCCTCGCATGCTGGTCGCGAAGATGTCGCGTACATCCTCGGTCGGCCGCACGAACACCTGGCCGTTGTCGCCGTCGGCGATGACGGCGTCGAGGGGTTCGACCCGGGCCAACGCGTCCTTCACCTGCCCGATCACCGGAATGTCCAGCGCGCGGGCGACGATGGTGACATGGGCGGTGGGCGAACCTTCCTCGAGAATCAATCCGCGCAGCCATTTGCGGTCGTAGTCGAGCAGCTCCGCCGGCCCCATCGTGCGCGCGAAGACGATGATGGGCACCGGCGGATCCGGCAAGATCGGCCTGGTTTGGCCGCCCGAGAGATGAACGATCAATCGGTTCCCCAGATCGTCGAGATCGGAAAGCCGCTCCCGCAGATAGGGGTCGGTCGCCTGCGCCATGCGGGCGCGCGTATCGTCCTGCACTTTCTGCACCGCAGCCTCGGCGGTCAGGCCGGCGTGCACGGCCTCGCCGATGCGCGCGACCCAGCCGCGATCGTCGGCGAACATGCGATAGGATTCGAGAATTTCACGATGTTCTCCGCCATCGCGGACGTCGGCGGCGGCCAACATCTCGTCGAGCGCCGAGCGCATGCCGACGACCGCCTCCCGCAAACGGTCGAGTTCGGCATTCACATCTTCGGCCACCATCTGGGTGATGGTGACGCGCGGCCGATGGAGGACGGCCACGCCCATGGCCAGACCGTCATTGAGCACGCGGCCTTCGAGCCGCGTCGGCAGGGTCGCGATACCTCAGCCGGCGCCAGTTCCTCCGGGCTGATCAGATCGCCCCCGGCGATCAGCTCGGCCAACACCATGGCCACCGTTTGCAACGTCTCGACTTCGCCTTCGTCGTACTCGCGAAAGCTGCGGTTCTGCACGACCAGCACGCCGATGACCCGACCGCCGCGCAGCACCGGCACACCCATGAACGAATGATAGATTTCCTCGCCGGTCTCCGGCCGATAGGCGAAGTCGGGATGGGATTGCGCGTCGGCGAGCGCGAGGGGCCGGGACTGGGCGGCGATGTTTCCGACCAGACCCTCGCCGATATTCAGCCTTGTGCGGTGGATGGCCTCGCGCCTTAGCCCCTCGGTGGCGAAAAGCTCGAGGACGTCGCCGGAGCGGCGGACATAAACCGTACACACCTCGGCCACCATTTCCGAGGCGACGATGCGCACGACCTTATCGAGCCGCTGCTGACCGGTCCCGGTCGCGGCCATGGCGTCGCGGACGTGCCGCAGGAGGCGCCGAGAGCCCGCCCACACATCGTCGGCTTGGGCCACTGCATCACTCGCCCGCGGCCGCGCGCGCGGTCAGCGCCGCGGCCGCTTGGTCCACAAGTTCGGCGATGATCTCGGCCGTGGACTGTTCACGCGTGACCATCCCGACGCTTTGGCCGGCCATCAACGAGCCGAATTCGACATCGCCGTCGATCACTGCGCGGCGCAAAGCGCCGGCCCAGAAATGCTCGATTTCGAGTTGCGCGCCTTTTTGGGTCAGCACGCCGGCCTCGAAGCGGTCGATGACCTGGCGCTGCGTCTCCAGGAAGCGTTCGGTCGACTTATTGGTCAAGGCGCGCACGGGAATCACCGGAAATCGCGGATCGAGCTGGAGAGAAGGCATGGCATCGCGCGCCGCCGCGCGGATGAAGGCCTGTTTGAATCGCGGATGCGCGATGGACTCGGTCGCGCACACGAATCGGGTGCCGAGCTGGCAGCCGGCGGCGCCCATGTCGAGATAGGAAACGATCGCCTCGCCACGCCCGATACCGCCGGCGGCGAAGATCGGAACCTCGCGCACATGGGGCAGGATCTCCTGGGCCAACACGCTGGTCGCGACGGCACCGATATGCCCGCCCGCTTCCATGCCCTCGATCACCAAGGCGTCGATGCCCGAACGCACAAGTTTGCGGGCGATGGCGAACGCGGGGGCGAAGCCGATCACCTTTGTCCCGGACTCCTTGAGGCGGGCGAGTACGGTGCTGGGCGGCAGGCCGCCGGCCAACACCACATGCCCCACCTTCGCTTGGATGCAGGTTTCGGCGAGTTCGAGGAGTTGGGGGTGCATGACGATGAGGTTCACGCCAAACGGGCGATCGGTCAGCGCCTTGGTCGCCGCGATTTCCTCGGCGAGTTTGTCGGGCGACATCGAGCCGCAGGCGATGACGCCGAACGCCCCCGCGTTCGACATGGCGGCGACCAGGTGCCGTTCCGACACCCAGGTCATCGCCCCGCCCATGATCGCTACATCGCTGCCGAGAAACTCCCGCCCTCGCCGCCACAGGCTGTCGAGCCGGGCGAGCGCAACGTCCCGATCCGAGCGGTCACGTGGCATCCAACCCGTAGGCGGTATGCAGGGTGCGCAGCGCGAGTTCGAGATAATCCTCGCCGATGAGGACGCTGACCTTGATCTCCGAGGTCGAGATGACCTGGATGTTGATGCCCTTTTCGGCGAGCGCGCGGAACATGGTGAGGGCCACGCCGGCGTGGCTGCGCATGCCGATGCCGACAACGGAAACCTTGGCGACGCCGGGGTCGGCGTGGAGGTCGCGGAAACCCAGGGCCTGCTGACGCGATTTGAGCGTGCTGACCGCCCGGTCCAGATCGGCCTTGGCGACGGTGAAGGTAAGGTCGGTGGTGCGGCCGTCTTCCGACACGTTCTGCACGATCATGTCGATGTTGATGGCCGCGTCGGCCAGAGGCCCGAAAATGGCGGCGGCGACGCCGGGCCGATCCGCGACTTTGCTCAACGTGATCTTCGCCTCGTCGCGATTATAGGCGATGCCGCTGACGACGTGTTTTTCCACGATTTCTTCCTCGTCCACAACCAATGTTCCCGGCGCATCCTCGAAGCTCGACAGCACCTGCACGCGCACACGCCGGTTCATGGCGAGTTCCACCGAGCGAGTCTGGAGAACCTTGGCCCCCAGGGAGGCCATCTCCAGCATCTCTTCATACGTGATCTTATCGAGCTTGCGCGCCTTAGTAACGATTCGCGGATCGCAGGTATAGATGCCGTCGACGTCGGTGTAGATGTCGCAGCGATCGGCGCCCAAGGCGGCGGCCAGCGCGACGGCCGAGGTATCCGAACCGCCGCGGCCGAGCGTGGTCACCCGCCCATCCGGCGCCTGCCCCTGAAAGCCCGCGACCACGGCGGCCTCGCCCCTCTTGATGCCGGCTTCAAGCGCGTCGGTGTTGACGTTTTGGATGCGCGCCTTGCCATGGACGCTGTCGGTGACGATGGGGACCTGCCAGCCAAGCCAAGACCGCGAGGGCACCCCAATTTCCTGGAGCGCGATCGCCATCAATCCGCTGGTGATTTGTTCGCCGGCGGCGACGATGACGTCGTATTCGCGCGAATCGTGCAGCGTCGCTATCTGGTTGGTCCAGGCGACAAGCTGGTCGGTGGCCCCGGCCATCGCGGACACCACGACGGCGACTTCGTTGCCGGCATCGACTTCGCGCTTGACCCTGCGGGCCGCGGATTTGATACGGTCGACATCGGCGACGGATGTGCCGCCGAATTTCAGAACGATGCGCGCCATGGATGACGAACTCGAATTAGCCGTAACGTTGGTCGGGCGCGAAGCCGGCTTCGCGGGTGGGAGAAACCTGGCGGGCCATTGCCGCAGAGTGGGTGACGCATTCATACTGGCGGCCGGTGGTGCAGGCAAGGTGCATACGCGGCATTTTCAGTGACCCAATCATGAATGTTCCGGCGACCGTGAAGGATCGCCCATCCACGGGAAGCGTCGACGCGGCGGAGATCGCCCGGTTCGACGCCATGGCGTCAGATTGGTGGAACCCGACCGGCAGCTTTCGGCCGCTCCACCGGCTCAATCCCGCGCGGCTTGCCTTCATCCGCGATGCGGTCGTCGCCCATGCCGGCCGCGATCCGGCCGCGATCGCGCCCTTCGCCGGGCTCGGCGTCCTCGATATCGGGTGCGGCGGCGGTTTGATCGCGGAGCCCATGCGCCGCCTGGGGGCGACGGTCCTGGGGATCGATATGGCGGAAGCGGCCATCGACGTCGCCCGCCGCCACGCCGCCCAATCCGAACTCGATATCGACTATCGGCGGTGCGCCGCCGAGGATTTGGCCGCTTCGGGCGAAACCTTCGACATCGTGCTGGCCTTGGAGGTAATCGAACATGTGGCCGATCGCGGTTCTTTTCTCGCCGCCTGCGCGAAGCTGCTGAAACCGGGCGGCGCGCTGGTGGCCTCGACCCTCAACCGTACGCCGCAGGCCTTCCTGCTCGCCATCGTCGGCGCGGAATATTTGTTGGGCTGGCTGCCGCGCGGCACCCATGATTGGCGGAAATTCGTAAGGCCCTCCGAACTCGCCCGCGAGGCGCGACAGGTCGGGCTGGAGGTTACCAGCCTAAAGGGCCTGGGTTATCGCCCGCTCACCGATTCCTGGAGCCTCGGCGCGGATTTGGGGGTGAATTACCTGGCCTTCGCGGTCAAGGCCTGATCGGGATTCCGCGTGGCGTTAGGAATTGTGGCGGTTGACCCAGGGAATTTTCTGGAACTCCACGCCTTCCTCGGCGAGGTCATTGGCTTGATCGTCGGTGGCCTCGCCATAGATGTTGCGCTTCTCGGTCTCGCCGTAATGAATCTTACGCGCTTCCTCTGGGAAATTCGGCCCGACATAGTGGCCGTTCGCCTCGATCATCCGGCGCAGTTCCTGCAATTGGCGGATAACCGGGGCTACGCGCGCCGCATCCGAAGCGGCCGGCGGGGCGGGCGCGGCGGCGGGTTCTTCGGCGCCCCGGCCGATGCGCGGGGCCATCGGGGCCTTGGTCACCGCCGCGGAACCGCAAACCGGGCACGCGACTTGTTTCCTGGAACGTTGGCGATCGAACGTCGCCCCGTCCTTGAACCAAGCCTCGAAAACGTGGTCGCCTTCGCATTTGAGATCGAACAGGATCATCAAGGCCCCGCTTTTCCCAATTCGGCGAGGGGATATAGTACCCCGGTACCAGTGTCAAATTAGGGGTGTGCGGGGGATAGTGCCACAAAATGGTTAAGGACAGCGAAATAAACCCCTCGCCGCGGGGGCATTCCGAAACCCTACCCGCCTCCGCGTGGGTCCGCCGCTTCGCCGAGTTGATACCGAAGGGCGGCACCGTTCTCGATCTTGGCGCGGGCGCCGGTCGCCATGTTCGCTACCTGTCGGGGCGAGGGCATCCCGTGGTGGCCGTGGACAAGGATGTTTCCGCGCTTGCCGATCTTGCCGGCGCCGCCGGTATCGAAATCAGGGCCGCCGATCTCGAGGACGGCTCGCCCTGGCCGCTAGGCGACCGGCGCTTCGAAGCGATCGTGGTCACCAATTACCTGTATCGGCAGGTGTTTCCGGCCATTATTGCAGCCTTGGCGCCCGGGGGATTGCTGATCTACGAGACTTTTGCGCGCGGCAATGAAAAATTCGGGCGGCCGGCCAATCCGGCCTTCCTGCTGCGGAGCGGGGAGCTGCTCGAACTCGCCCGCGAGCGGCTGCGCGTCGTCGCCTACGAACATGGCGAGGTTACGGAACCCAGGCCGGCGGTGACCCAGCGCATCGCCGCCCTCAACCTTCCCGACGATCCGGCCTAGACTGGGCGGGCACGGCTTGGGCCAGTAGTCGTCTCGTACCCGATCCGGGCCGCGCCGGCCTCGGTGACGATCCAATCCAGCTTCTGGTCGTGCTCGCCGGCGGGAATGCGCGGAACCTGCTGCCCGGCATAAGCGACGCCCACGGCCAACACGGCGCCACCGCCCCGTCGCAGCTGGGCCAGCGTGCGATCGTAATAACCGCCGCCATAACCCAGCCGGTGGCCGGTCAAATCGAACGCGAGCATTGGCACGATAACGACCTCCGGTCGGATTTCGTCGCGATCCTCGGCGGGGAGCGACACGCCGAAGGCTCCGGCCAGGAGTGTGTCGCCGGGGCGCCAACTTCGGAAGATCAGGGGCTCGCCCCTTCCCAAAACGACCGGCAGCCCGATCGGATGGCGACGGCGATGCAGTTCCAGCAACAGCGGGCGGGGGTCCACTTCGTCGCGCATGGGCCAATAGCCGCTGACCGCCGTATTGGCCCGCAGGGTGATGGCGGCCAGGAAGCGATCGCGCAGCCTGTCCCCGGCGACGGCAGAATCCGATTGCGCGGCGAGGGCGGCGCGGCGCGAAACCGCCTCGCGCCGGAGTGCGGCCTTATCGATGTCGCCGCTCATCGCGGCGTGTTCCGGCGCAGGGAGAAGGTGGGGCGGGGCCGCATAGGCCGTTGGCTATTGCTGATCCTCTGTGGCCTGCTTGTGCAGGTGGGCGCCATATGATGAAGCCAAGGCTTCGCCAGAGACAGCTCCCTAGAGGTCACTATTGGCCCAGGGATTAGCGAACCTGACGCACCGCGCAGCGTCCGCCCCGCCGATACATTTAGTCTCTATCCACCCGTGCGGCAATGGGCCTCGCTTACCCAGCCGATGGACGGAGCAGCGTGAACAGCTCCTGCGGTTCGGCGACGCCGCGCAAGGCATAACGACCGAGCGAGACGAGCCGGCTGCGCGACTCGCCGGCGGATTCGGCAAAGGCGGAGGACAGGATCACCTCCTGCTCCAGCGAACGACCCATGGCCTCGATCCGCGCGAGTTCATTGACCGCGGGTCCGACAACCGTGAAATCCAGCCGCTCGGCGCTGCCGATATTGCCGTAGAAGACCTCGCCGATATGCAACGCCAGGTCGAATCGCGTGATCGGCAGACCGGCGGCGCTCCGACGTTTGTTCACCTCCGCCAACCCGGCGAAGGCGGCATCACCGGCGGCCAGGGCCCGGCGGCAGGCATTGTCGGCGGCGTCCAGCGCGAAGGTGCCCAGGATGCCGTCGCCCATGAATTTCAGGACTTGGCCGCCATTGGCGTGGATCGCGGAGACCAGGCAATCGGCGTAATCGTTGAGCAAGGGAACGATCTGATCCGCAGCCGTGCGATCGACGATTTTGGTAAAACCCTGGAGATCGCTCAACCACAGCACCGCGCGGATGGGTTCGGAAACGCCGCGCTCGATATTGCCTTTAAGCACGCGGCGCCCGGCGTCGTGGCCAAGATAGGTTTCGACCAGGGTGTGGGCGATGCGCGCGACCGAGACGCCGCGGATGGCGATGGCGAGGATCGGGACCAGCCGCTCCAGCGCCTGGGCCTCATCGTCGGTGAAACCCCCGGGGCGATCTCCCGCCCAGGACGAATAGACGCAATCCATCGTGCCGATCACCGCACCTTCGCCAAAACGGTTGGTGAACGCCAGATAGTCGGTGACGCCCACGGCACGGAGGTCATCGAGGATAGGAAAATCCGCCGGTTTCGGGGTGTTCTCGATTCGCCGGCGCAAAATGCACTCGCCGCTTTTCAGCAAATAATTGAACGGGCTGCGGAGCCAACCCACGGATCCGTCCAGGCCGGCGCTGCGTTTGTATTCGTCGCGCCGAACGGCCGGGGCATCGCGGTTCCAGACGAAAAGATGCCCGCCGAGGACGGGGTGCAGGGTGTCGATGCCGAGCGCGGCGCGTTTCAGCGGCAGGCCCGCGGCGACGGCGCGGGCGCAGAGCCCTTGCAGCAAGTCGCCTTCGCTGGCGCCGCGCAGCGAATCCTCGGCGATCGCTTCGCTCAGCCGCAGGATCGCTTCGGAGTTCATGGTCGGTGGGTCAGGCGCGTTCTAGTCTCGCGGCCAGGGCCTCAACGCGAGCCGCCAGCGCATCGAGCCCATCGCCCAATCTGCCGTTGCCCGACGTGCCATCGCCCTGGGCGCGCAGTTCGGCGAGGCCCTCATACGCATCGGTCAATTCGTCGGCGATCAACAAATTGGTCAGGACGAGCAGCAGGCTCTCATTGACCTGCGGGCCGGCCTTCGCCGCCAGCTCGCCTAAACGCCGGTCGACATAGTCGGCGAGCCGCGCGACATGCGCTTCCTGGCCGTCGTCACAAGCCACGGGATACCGCCGGCCATGGATCGTGACCATGACTTGCGCCATGTCAGTCACCCAACATGGTTTTCAGCCGCTCGATAGTGGAATCGAGCTTGCGGCCCAACGCCGCGATGTTGGCTTGCGCGCCGGCCGGGAGTTTTCCAGCCGGAGCCGGACGCGATTTGAGCGCGGTCTCAAGCCGCGCCACCGCCTGGTCCAGTCGCTTCGCCGCTGACTCGATTTCGGACATGACAAGACGATAGGCGTAGGCGCGGTGTGGGTCAACGCCACACCGCGAACACAAAATCCTCATGATGCGGCCACAACTTCATCTGAAAAACGGTCCCGATGGAGACGGGTAGGATTGTCCGCACAATGCGACTTTTCCGCAAAACTTGCCCACTAGCGGCGGCGCTCGTGGTCGTCCTTTGTTTGTCCTCCGGCGCCTCTGCCCATCAGCCTTACGCCAGGCCCATAGCGGAGTTTTGGATTCCGGATGGAGGAAAGCTCACCGTCGAGAAGTTGTATGGCGATGGCGTTGTCCGTCCCGATCCAGTTCGGGGGCAGGTGAAGGATGATCGCGGTGCCGTCGTCGCCCTAACCCTCGTCGGATTGGATGCGACGAGCTATTGCCCGGAACTGCGCCGATGCTGGATCCTCATCTTTGACCAGCGTTCGGTCCGTCCGACCATATGGCGGCTGCAACCGAATGACATCAATTGGACTGCGCCCATTCGGCGAATCACCTGGCCGGAGGATGACGATCAGCCGGCACCGGTTGGATTTGTCGTCGAGGAGGATGGAGCGCTCCAACTCTACGGAATGCTCTATCGCTTCTATGCGCCCCGTCAGCCCGCCATGATGGCATTCATCGCCTGGTGCGGGCTTCTCTACGCCTACAGACTAAGGCGCCTCGTCAGAAGGGCGACGGAGGAAACGGGCATTCGGCGGATGGTCGGCGCCTTCTATTGGCCATGGCAAGCGCTCATGCTGCTCCTCTGCGTGCTCGCTTTTTCGCTGGGGGTCTGGTTCCCACTCGCCTCACCCATGTTGGGTGATCTGCCGGTCTCCGTCTTTGCGGCTAACTTGGCTTCCGCAATCCTGGCGCGCCGCACGGTGGAATTTGGGTGGCGTCGACTGAGGGGTGCCCTTCGGAGGAGGGGCCCACCGACTTCACCTACAGTGCCTTGACGATTTCCTCGCACATTTTCTTGGCGTCGCCGAACAGCATCATCGTGTTGTCGCGATAGAATAGTTCGTTCTCCACGCCGGCATAACCCGAGGCCATGGAGCGCTTGACGAACAGAACCGTCCTCGCCTTTTCCACATCCAGGATGGGCATGCCGAAGATCGGGCTTTGCGGATTGGTCTTGGCGGCCGGGTTGGTGACGTCGTTGGCGCCGATGACATAAGCGACGTCGACCTGGGCGAAATCGCGGTTGATTTCATCAAGCTCGAAGACCTCATCATAAGGCACGTTGGCTTCGGCGAGTAGCACGTTCATATGGCCAGGCATGCGGCCGGCGACCGGATGGATCGCATACCGCACGGTGACGCCGCTTTTCTTCAACAGATCGGCCATTTCGCGCAAGGCGTGCTGGGCCTGGGCGACGGCCATGCCGTAGCCCGGTACGATGATGACCGAACTCGCGTTCTTCATGATGAAGGCGGCGTCCTCGGCGCTGCCCGGCTTAACCGAGCGGTCGCCCGCCGCCGCATCGGCCGCCACGCCGCCTTCGGTGCCGAAGCCGCCCAGGATGACGTTGAAGATCGAACGGTTCATCCCCTTGCACATGATGTAGCTGAGGATGGCGCCGGAGGAGCCGACCAGCGCCCCGACCACGATCAGGACGTTGTTGTGGAGCGTGAAGCCGATGCCCGCCGCGGCCCAGCCCGAATAGGAATTCAGCATCGAGATGACGACCGGCATGTCGGCGCCGCCGATCGGCAGGATCAAGAGGAACCCGAGCGCGAAGGACGCCAGCACGAGCAGCCAGAAGGCGGCGGCGCTGCCGCTGGCGGCCAGCCAGACCGTGAACAACACAACCACGACGCCAAGGGCGGCGTTGAGCAGATGCTGACCGGCGAAGACCAGCGGCTTGCCGGTGATGAGCGCCTGAAGCTTCGCAAAGGCGATGAGCGAGCCGGTGAAGGTGATGGCGCCGATGGCCGTGCCGATGCCCATCTCGACCAGGCTGGCGGTCTTGATGACACCGGCCACGGCGATGCCAAAAGCCTCCGGCCGATGCAGCGCCGCCGCCGCGACCAGGACCGCGGCCAGGCCGACCAGGCTGTGGAATGCGGCGACCAGCTGCGGCAGGGCCGTCATCTGGATGCGCAGCGCGATAAACGTGCCGATGGCGCCGCCGATGACGACCCCGGTCAGGATCATCCCATAGCTGACGACACCGGGCATGGCCAGCGTCGTCGCCATCGCGATGACCATGCCGGCGATGCCATAGAAATTTCCGCCGCGCGAGGTCTCCGGCGAAGACAGGCCCCGCAGGGCCATGATGAAGCAGATCGACGCGGCCAGATAGGCCAGCGTGGAAACCGTCTCGTTCACCGCGCGGCCTCGTTCTTTTTCTTGAACTTCGACAGCATGCGCTGCGTGACGACGAAACCGCCGAAGATATTGATGGAGGCGAGGATCACCGCGACGAAGCCGAAGATTTGCGACAGCGTGACCTCGGCCGGGCCGGCGGCGAGCAGCGCGCCAACGATGATGACGCTGGAGATGGCATTGGTCACGGCCATCAGCGGGGAATGGAGCGCGGGCGTCACCCGCCAGACCACGTAATACCCGACGAAACAGGCGAGCACGAAGACGGTCAAACCGACGGTGAACGGATCGCCGGCGGCACCGCCGGCGGCGGGAACCACCTGCGAACTCTCCAGCGCCAGCTTGGCCGCATCGGCGGCGAGCCGTGCGGTATCGGTGGCAAGTTTGGCGGCGTGTTCGGCGACGAGGGCTGGATCCATGGCGCTGGCCTCGTTAGGCGCTGACGAAAGCGGAATGAACGACCGCGCCGTCACGGGTGAGCAGGGTGCCTTTGACGATTTCGTCGTTGGCGTCGATCTTCAGCAGCTTGGTGTCCTTGTCGATCATCGGGGTCAGGAAGTTGAGCAGGTTTCTGGAATAAAGCGCGCTGGCGTCGACCGCGATTCGGCTCGGCACGTTCAAATGCCCAACCAAGGTGACGCCGTGTTTGACCACGACCTTGCCCGGCTCGCTTAAGGGGCAGTTGCCGCCGGCCTCGACCGCGAGATCGACGATCACCGAGCCCGGCTTCATGGATTTGACCATTTCTTCGCTGATCAGCACCGGCGCCGGCCGGCCGGGGATCAAAGCGGTGCAGATGGCGATGTCTTGCTTCTTGATGGTTTCGGCGATCAGCGCGGCCTGTTTCTGCTTGTAGGATTCGGACATTTCCTTGGCGTAACCGCCGGCGGTTTGCGCTTGTTGAAATTCCTCGTCCATGACGGCGACAAAGGTGCCGCCGAGGCTTTCGACCTGTTCCTTCGTCGCCGGGCGCACATCGGTGGCACTGACGATGGCCCCCAGGCGCTTGGCGGTGGCGATCGCCTGCAACCCGGCGACGCCAACGCCGAAGATCATGACTCGCGCCGGCGGCACGGTGCCGGCCGCAGTCATCATCATGGGCAAAGCGTGGCCAAATTCGGTGGCGCCGTCCAACACGGCGCGATAGCCGGCGAGGTTGGCCTGGGATGACAGCACGTCCATGCTTTGCGCGCGGCTGATACGCGGCACCAACTCCATGGCGAAAGCCATGATCCCGCGCTCGGCATAAGCGCGAAGTTGGTCGCGGTTCTGATAGGGGGCTAGCAGGCCGATCAGGGCCGCGCCCTTTTTCATCAAGGAGAGTTCGTCGGGTCCGCCCCCGGCCGGCGACAGCGGGCGCTGAACCTTGAGCACGATATCGGCGTCCGCGAGCGCGGCGGCCGCGTCGCCCAAGATGACGGCGCCGGCTTCTTCATAGGCCTTGTCGGTAAAGGACGCGCCAGCCCCGGCCCCAGCCTCGATCGCGATGTCGAGACCCAGGCCCTTTAGGCGCTTGACGGTATCCGGCGAAGCGGCGACCCGCAATTCGCCCGCCCGACGTTCTTTGACGATGGCCAGTTTCATTACCTGCGACAATCTCCCGTCTCGCCCACCGGCTGGAAGCCCCGGATTGATTTAGGGCAGCGCGGAGGGCCGAACATGCCGCGTCGCCTCTCCTTTGCCAATTGTTTTTTTTGCAGTGCAGCAGTAGCGCCCGCGAAAGCCTAAACCGCCGGATCAGACCGTAAAATACTTCGCCTGGGGATGGTGGACGACGATGGCCGAGGTGCTTTGCTCGGGGTGAAGCTGATCCTGGTCGCTCATGACGATGCCGATGCGGTCGGCGCCCAGCAATTCGAGCAACATCCGTTGATCCTCAAGGTTTGGGCAAGCGGGATAACCGAAGGAATAACGCGAGCCGCGATAATTCTGCTTCAGCAGCTTGTCCATGTCGCGCGCGTCTTCGTCGGCGAAGCCGAGTTCGGCGCGTACCTTGGTGTGCATGTATTCGGCAAGCGCCTCCGCCATCTCCACCGAGACACCGTGGAGATAGAGATAGTCCTGGTAATGGTTGTCGGCGAACCATTCGCGGGCGACCTCGGAGGCGCGGTTGCCCATGGTGACAACCTGCAGGCCGATGACGTCGCGTTCGTTGCTTGATCGGTCGCGGAAGAAATCGGCGATGCATAGCCCGCCGTCGCGATTTTGTCGGGGGAAGGCAAAACGCGCGACTTCCTTGTCGCTGGCGGGATCGAACAGGATCACCCAATCGCCGTCGGAGACGCAGGGCCAGTAGCCATAGGCCGCTTGCGGCGCGAGAATCGATTCGCGGGCGCAGCGTTCGAGCATGCGGAACAGAATCGGGCGTAGTTCCTTGGCGGCGTAGGTCTTGAATTCCTCGCGCGTGCGTCCGGCTTTGCGGAAGCCCCACTGGAATTGAAACAGCATGGTCTCGTTGAGATAGGGCACCAGCGTCTTCAGCGGCACCCGTTCGACGAGCCTTCCTCCGCAGAAAGGCGGCACGGGGACGGGCGCGCCCTTGGCCAGCTCCGATCGGCGCGTGCGGACTTCCTCGTAATCGACCGGGCGCGTGGGGGCGGCGGCCTGCCCGAGCCTCTTCTTGCTGGTCGACGGCCGGGCCGCCCTTTTTTGAACCGCGACCTTCACGTGGTCGTCAAAACGGTTGGTTACCACCTTGTCCATGAGATCGAGCCCGTCGAAGGCGTCGCGCGCATAGGCCACGCGGCCGGGACCATAGGCGGTGACGCATTCCTCCTCGACATAACGGCGCGTCAGCGCGGCACCGCCGAGAAGCACGGGAACGGAAATACCCTGACGGGTCATCTCCTCAAGGTTCTCGCGCATGACAACCGTCGACTTGACCAGCAGCCCGGACATGCCGACGGCGTCGGCGCGATGTTCGCTGGCCGCCGCCATGATGTTGGCGATCGGTTGTTTGATGCCGAGATTGACGACCCTGTAGCCGTTGTTGGTCAGGATGATGTCGACGAGATTCTTGCCGATGTCGTGGACGTCGCCCTTCACCGTGGCCAGCACGATCGTGCCCTTCTGCGTCCCCTCGAGCCGTTCCATATGCGGTTCGAGATGGGCGACGGCTCTTTTCATGGTCTCGGCGGATTGCAGGACGAAGGGCAACTGCATCTTGCCGGAGCCGAACAGATCGCCGACGACCTTCATGCCGTCGAGCAGGATCGTGTTGACGATGTCGAGCGGCTTGTGGGTGGTCAGCGCTTCGTCGAGATCGCCCTCGAGACCTTGGCGGTCGCCGTCAACGATGCGCTGTTTCAGGCGCTCCTCCACGGTTTCCGGCCGTTTCTTCACTGCCTTCGCCTCCGTGGAACGGCCTTCGAACAGGGCCATGAAGGCTTGCAGCGGGTCATAACCTTCGCGGCGCCGGTCGTAGATCAGATCCTCGGCGATCCGCACCTCGTCCTCGCTCAATTTGTGCAACGGCAGAATCTTGCTGAAATGAACGATGGCGCCGGTCAGCCCGCGTTTGAGCGCGTGGTCGAGAAACACAGAATTGAGCACCTGCCGCGCCGGCGGGTTCAGCCCAAAGGAGATATTGGACAGGCCGAGGATGATCTGGCATTCGGGCAGCGCCTCGCGGATGCGCGCGATACCGTCGAGCGTCCACAGGCCGAGCTTGCGGTCGTCGTCATTGCCGGTGCAGATGGTGAAGGTGAGCGGGTCGATGAGCAGATCGCTGGCCGGCAGCCCAAATTTCCCGCAGGCGAAATCATGCAGCCGCCGGGCGATGAGCAGCTTGCGGTCGGCATCCTTGGCCATGCCGGGTTCATCGATCGTCAACGCGATCACCGCCGCGCCGAAACGTTTGGCGAGTTTCATGCGGGCCGCCGCCGGCTCTTCGCCGTCTTCGAAGTTGATCGAGTTGATGATGGCCTTGCCGCCATAGAGTTTGAGCGCGGCTTCCAACACGATCAGCTCGGTCGAATCGATGACCAGCGGCGCCGCCACCGCGCCGCGCAGGCGGGTGACCATCGCGGTCATGTCGGCGACTTCGTCGCGGCTGACAAAGGCGGTGCAGATGTCGAGCGCGTGGGAGCCTTCGCGTTGCTGCTCGCGCGCCATCTCGACGCAGCCATCCCAATTCCCTTCGTCCTGCATCTTGCGGAACAGGCGGCTGCCATTGGCGTTGCAGCGCTCGCCGATCGACAGATAGGCGTTTTCCTGGCGCAGCGGGACCTGGCCGTAGAGCGAGGCCAGCGACGGCACC
>SHVT01000047.1 GCA_009694125.1 Rhodospirillaceae bacterium
GGATATTTGAACGCCCATACCGCGCGCGAGCAAACCGCCTTCTACGCCAAGGTGCTGAAGGACGACACCGCGCTTGCCTTCGACATCATCGCCGACATCTTGCAGCATTCGGCCTTCGATCCCGACGAAGTCAAACGCGAACGCGCCGTTGTTCTCCAGGAAATCGGCCAGGCGCTCGACACGCCCGATGACATCATCTTCGACCATTTCCAGTCCACGGCATTTCCGGATCAAGCGATTGGGCGGCCGGTACTCGGCTCGGCGGCGATTGTCGAGAAACTCGATCGCGGCGCGTTGATGGGCTACCTCGACGGCAATTACGGCGCCAAGAGCATGGTCCTGGCGGCGGCCGGACGTGTCGATCACGATGCCATCGTCGAACTGGCCAAACGCGGGTTCGCGAAATTGCCCGGGGAACGCAAGCCCTTGCACGAAGCCGCGCGTTATACCGGCGGCGAATATCGCGAAGACCGCGAGCTGGAGCAGGTTCACCTCGTTCTCGGCTTTCCCGCAGTGTCCCACACCGACCCGGACTATTACACCCAGGCGGTCCTGGCGACGATGTTGGGCGGCGGCATGTCCTCCCGGCTGTTTCAGGAGGTGCGCGAAAAGCGCGGCTTGGCCTACAGCATTTATTCCTTCGCTTCGTCGTTTCTCGATTCCGGGTTGTTCGGGGTTTATGCCGGCACCGGCGAGGACGAGGTGGCCGAGCTGACCAAGGTCGTCGCCGAACAAATCCGCGCCGCGACCCTTCCCGCCGGCGAGGAAGAAGTGCGACGCGCCCGGGCGCAGATCAAGGCCGGGCTGCTGATGTCACTGGAAAGCACAAGCGCGCGCGCCGAACAGGCGGCGGGCCAGTTGCTGGTCTTCGACCGGATCATCACCACCGAAGAAATCGTCAGCAAGATCGATAGTGTTACCGGGGACGACATGGCCCGCGTCGCCCGGCGCATTTTCGCCGGCAAGCCGACGCTGGCGGCGATGGGACCGCTCGCGCGATTGCCGAGCCTGAACGACATCGGCGAGCGCCTGGTCGCCTAGCGCGGGCCTCGCGGCGCGGTCAGGCGTGGCCGGCTTCGGTTGATAACATGGAAATGTCGGCACCGACCTTGGCGATGGCGCGCTGCCATTTGGAGTCTAGTTCGCCATCGAAGACCAGCCCCGAATCCGCGGGCGCGTGCAGCCAGCCATTGGCCGAAATCTCCGATTCGAGCTGGCCCGGCCCCCAACCGGCGTAACCGAGCGCGAGGAAGGATTGGCGCGGTCCGGCGCCTTGCGCGATGGACTTCAGAATGTCCACCGTCGCCGTCAGACAAAAACCCTGTTCCACGACCATCGTGCCATCGCGTTTGTAATCGTCGGAATGGAGCACGAAGCCGCGCCCGGATTCGACCGGGCCGCCGAAATGAACCCGAATGGGCGGCGAGGCGCCCGCCGCCTCGATATTCAACTGCTCGAGCAAATCCGGGAAGGTCAGGGAGCCGAACAGCTTGTTGACGACCAAACCCATCGCACCTTCGGCGCTGTGCGCGCACAGATAAATGACGGTGCGCGAAAAACGTTGGTCAAGCATCTGCGGCATGGCCACCAGAAGCTGACCCACCAGATAGCCGGAGGTCGTTTGCGCGGTCATGACCCATAAATATGCCCTCCGTCCCAGGGCTGCAAGTCCATCCAAGGTATTGCGGCACACGGCTTGTTGACCGCCTTGCGCGGCAATATTTCTGTAGTATCGGAAGCTGCGTTTTTCATGGGTGGCGGTTGAAAACATCGTTTGGTCATTGGCGGGTTCGCGCGCTGATCGGTGCCATGACTTTGGCGCTGTCGTCGGTCGTTTTCCCGGCCGCGCGGGCGCAGGAGGCGGCGTCGGCATGGGTGAACACCGAACATACCAATGCTCGCTTGATTGCCGCCGCCCGCGCCGTGGGCGTCGACGACGCCATGCGGCTGGGCCTGCAATTCCGCATGAAGCCGGGCTGGAAAATCTATTGGCGTTCGCCCGGCGATGCCGGTTATCCGCCGAGCGTCGATTGGACGGGTTCGGCCAATCTGGCAAACGCGGCGTTGCGCTGGCCCGCTCCGTTTCGTTTCAAGATTCTCGGCCTCGACACCTATGGTTACGAGGGCGAGGTCGTATTGCCGATTACGGCCACGATCGCGGAACCCGGTCGTCCGCTCAACTTGAAGGCATCCGTCGACTATCTGACCTGCAAGGAAATTTGCGTTCCCTACAAAGCCGTTCTCGCGCTTCGCCTGCCCAGCGGCATACCCCAGGCCACCGAGTTCGCCCATCTCATCGATCGCTTCTCCGTGCGCGTTCCCGGCGAGGGCGGCGCGCATGGCGTGCACATCGAAAGCGTGGAGGCGTTGAGCGAAGGCAAGGATGAAGTCCTGCGTGTGGTCGCGCGTTCCCTGACCCCGTTCAATACGCCGGACCTGTTTGTCGAGGGGCCGGGGGATTGGTCTTTCGCCGCGCCCGAGACGCGGCTGGCGGAAGGCGGACTGGTCGCCGAACTGCGCGTTCTCGTCCGGCCGGAACGCAGCCAGCCGGGCACGATCGTGGGCAGTGCCATTGTCCTGACGCTCGCCGATGGCGAGCGGGCGGCGGAGCGGTCGGTGACCGTGGCCGCCGGCACCGCGCCGATGGATGACACCTCGATTGCCGCGATGATCGTGTTATTGGCCACGGCCCTTCTCGGTGGGTTGATCCTGAACCTGATGCCCTGTGTGCTACCCGTTCTTTCGATGAAGCTGTTGAGCGTCGTCGGCCATGGCGGCGGCGATCGGCGCCATGTGCGGCTCAGCTTCCTGGCCTCGGCGGCCGGAATTCTGACGTCGTTCCTTTTGCTCGCGACGGCCTTGGCCGGATTGAAACAGGCCGGCGTCGCGGTGGGTTGGGGAATGCAGTTTCAGCAGCCGCTGTTCCTGGCCGCCATGGTGTTGATCGTGGCGTTGTTCGCGGCCAACCTGTGGGGTCTGTTCGAGATCAATTTGCCGGCCGCGGTCGGCGATGTCGCGGCCCGCGCCGGCACCGGCCGGAGCTTGGCCGGTTCATTCCTGTCCGGCGCACTTGCCACGATCCTGGCGACGCCGTGCTCCGCGCCTTTCGTGGGGACGGCACTCGGTTTTGCGTTGGCGCGCGGCACGTTTGAGATCTTCGCGGTTTTCGCCGCTCTTGGGCTCGGGCTGGCACTGCCTTATCTGCTCGTTGCGCTGCGCCCGAGTTGGGTGACACGGCTGCCCCGCCCGGGAAATTGGATGGTCGGGCTGCGCCGGCTGCTAGGTTTTGCCATGGCCGGCACCGCGATATGGCTGCTTTCCGTTCTGACCGCGCAGACTGGCGCCTTGGCTGCCTTGGTGGTCGGCGGGTTAGCGGCCGCGACGGCCGCGCTTCCGGGCGTGGCAAACCTGCTTTCGGCGCGGTTGCGGCCGCTGGCGCCCGTTGCCATGGTTCTGTTCGCCGCGCTCGCCCTGTGGGTGCCGAGCCGATCCCCGGAAACGGTTGCCGAACTGCCGCTTGCCGCCAAGGGGGATTGGCGGGTCTTCGATCGCGGCGCCATCGCCGAACTTGTCGCCGCTGGAAACATCGTGTTCGTCGACGTGATGGCGGATTGGTGCATCACCTGCAAGGTCAACAAATCGGTGGTGATCGACCGCGGCGATGTCGCCGCCCGCCTCGGCGGCGAGCGGGTGATTAGAATGCGGGCGGACTGGACCCGCCCAAACGACGCTATCGCCGCTTATCTCGCGAGTTTTGGCCGTTACGGCATACCCCTCAACGTTGTTTATGGCCCCGGCGCCCGCAATGGCTTGGCGTTGCCGGAACTGCTCACGGTTGACGCGGTGTTGTCGGCGTTGGACAAAGCAGGTAGTTAAGCTGCCTCCACGCGGGGATGAAATTCCGCCATCGCGGCGCTATATCGAAGAATGTTTCCCACCACGCTAAAAAACCAGCGCCTCAATCGCCCGAAAGGAACAAACATGACGATCAATGTCGGCGACAAGATTCCCGCGGCAAAACTGCGCCACATGACCCAGGGCGGACCCAAGGAAGTCACGACCGACGAATTGTTCAAGGGCAAGAAGGTCGTTCTGTTCGCGGTGCCGGGGGCGTTTACGCCAACCTGCTCGATGAAACAGTTGCCAGGCTTCGTTGGCAACGCCGACGCCATCAAGACCAAGGGCGTCAGTGAGATCGTGTGCCTGTCGGTCAACGACCCTTGGGTCATGGATGCCTGGGGCAAGGAGCAGAAAGTCGGCGACAAGGTTCATATGGTCGCCGATGGCAATGGCGATTTGACCAAGGCGCTGGGCCTGGACACCGATATCAGCGCCGCGGGTCTCGGCGTGCGGTCGAAGCGTTATTCGATGGTGGTGGATAACGGCACCGTCACCCATCTCAACGTCGAAAAGCCGGGCGCCTTCGAGGTCAGCAACGCCGAGACCATCCTCAAGCAGGTCTAGCGCGGACTTTCGCGGGCGGGTTCTCGCTTGCAGGCGATCGATCGTCGGATCTGGCAAGCAAGGCCTGGCGCGCCAACCGATCGGCGCGTTCGTTTTCGGGATGGCCGGAATGTCCGCGGACCCAATGCCAAGCGATTCGATGGCGGCCGGATAATTCGTCGAGTTCCCGCCAGAGGTCGTGGTTGGGGCGAAATTCGCCGCCCTTGATTCGGAAATCCTTGGCTTTCCAGCCGGCGAGCCATTGGCTCATGCCCTTTTGCACATATTGGCTATCCGTGTAGATGGCGACGCGGCAGGGTCTCTTCAGGCTTTTCAAGGCGTTGATGACGGCGGCCAGCTCCATTCTGTTGTTGGTCGTCGCCTCCTCGGCCCCGCTGATTTCCCGTTCCGTCGAACCGTAACGCAAAACGGCGCCCCATCCGCCGGGGCCGGGATTGCCGGAACAAGCGCCGTCGGAGAAGATTTCGACGGTGGGTGTCTTACCCGAGCCCATAAGCGCCCGGTCCTCGCGCGGTTTGGTGGAAACGAAGCTTGGCGAGATATTCCAGCGGGTCCTTGGGTTTCACCATGGCGCCCGGCGGATGGTTCAGCCAATCGAAGAGACGCGTGAGAAGAAACCGCACGCAGGCGCCGCGCGCCAGAATCGGTAGAGCGGCGAATTCCTCCGCGCCGATCGGACGGACCTTGCCATAGGCCGACAGCATGAGCCTGGCTTTGGTGACGTTGAAGCTGCCGTCGGATTCGAAACACCAGGCGTTGAGGCAGATAGCGATGTCATAGGCCAGCAGGTCGTTGCAGGCGAAATAGAAATCGATCAGGCCGGACAGGGCTTCGCCCCGGAAGAACACATTGTCCGGGAAAAGGTCGGCGTGAATGACGCCGGCGGGAAGGCCGTTCGGCCAGCTGCGCCCGATAACGCCCAGCTCGGCGGCGATTTCATCGGCCAGCCCCGGGCGCACCTCGTGGGCGCGCTCTTGGGTCTCGGCGTGCAGCCGGTGCCAGGCATCGACCGACAGGCCGTTGGGCCGCCGCGCCGGATAGCCGGCTCCGGCTTGGTGTAGCCGGGCCAGGGCCTCGCCGAGGCGGGCGCAGTGATGCGGCTGGATTCGCCGCGGCCACATGCCTTCCAGGAAAGTGACGATGGCGGCTGGCCGCCCGCACAACTCACGCAAGGCGGCGCCGTCGCGCCCATGCACCGGCGTCGGGCAGGCGATGCCGCGCGATGCGAGATGGTCCATGAGGCCGAGAAAAAACGGCAGGTCGGCGCGGCTGACGCGCTTTTCATATAGGGTGAGAATGTAGGCGGCGCGGGCCGTCCGCAGCATGTAGTTGGAATTCTCGACGCCCTCGGCGATGCCCTTGCACGAGATGACCTCGCCGATATCGTACTGCGCCGCGAAGGTGATGAGCGCGTCGTCCGCAACCTCGGTGTAGACCGCCATCGCTCAGGCCGAAAGTGAACGCGGCAGGTTGAAATGCACGTCTTCCTGGGTGACGACGACATCCTCGATGGTCACCGTGTAGCGTGCCCGGCAGGCGTCGATGACCTCTTGCACCAGTACCTCCGGCGCCGACGCGCCGGCGGTCAGGCCCAGCCGAGAGAAACCTTCAAGCCGGTCCCACGGCATGTCCTCGGCCCCGCGCACCAGGGCGGCGTAAACACAGCCGGCTTGGCGCGCCACTTCGACCAGACGCATCGAATTCGACGAATTGGCGGCGCCGACGACGACTACGGCCTCCGCCCGCGCCGCCAGCGCCTTGACGGCCATCTGTCGATTGGTGGTGGCATAACAGATGTCCTCGCGGCGAGGCGCCGTGATCGCAGGAAATCGTCGGCGAAGCACGGCAACGATCCCCGCGGTGTCGTCGACCGATAACGTCGTTTGCGTGATGTAGGCGAGCCGAGACGGATCGCCCGGGGTTATTTTTTCGGCATCCGCTAGGTTTTCCACGAGCAGCACGGCGCCGTCGGGCAACTGCCCCATGGTGCCGATTACCTCGGGATGGCCGGCATGGCCGATCAGGATGATGCCGCGCCCGGCCTCGTGATGGCGGATCGCCTCGTAATGCACCTTGCTGACCAGGGGACAGGTGGCGTCGATATGGGCAAGCCCCCGCTTTTCGGCGTCCGCCGGAACCGAGCGGGCGACGCCATGGGCGGAAAAGATGACGTGTGCGCCGGCGGGAACCTCATGGAGTTCATCAACGAAGACCGCGCCCTTGGCTTCCAAGGACTCGACGACGAAACGATTGTGAACGATTTCGTGGCGCACATAGACCGGGGCGCCGAATTGACTCAAGGCCCGTTCGACGATCTGGATCGCGCGATCGACGCCGGCGCAGAACCCCCGCGGGCTGGCAAGCAGGATGGTCAGCTTGGGCTTCGCCGCTCGGCTGGCCGGGATCGAACTTGTGCGCGCCAAGGGGGTTCTCTAGAGTGCGTTCGTGCCGAGTTTCCGGCTCCCGCCAAGGTATTACAGCAACCCCGCCAACGGAAGAGAATCATGTCCGATAGCCAGCCACCCAAGCCGATTGTCGCGCAGAAAGCTCCCTATCCGGTCGACCTTGTCGCCGGCCAGACCTATTACTGGTGCGCCTGCGGTCGCAGCCAGAAACAGCCTTTCTGCGACGGCTCCCACAAGGCTGTCGGACTCAACCTGATGCCGCATAAGGCGGTGGAGACCAAACAAGCCTATCTATGCGGGTGCAAGGCGACAGCCAACGCGCCTTTCTGCGACGGTACTCACAAACGCTTGGCTTAGACGAGGCGCGGCGGTGTTCGGCGCCGCGTCGAAGGGTTCGCTCGGGGTTCGCGGCGTGACCCTGGCGGCGATTGCGCTGGTCCTGTCGTCATGCGGAATCTTGGATCGTAGCCAGCCACCGGCATGCCCGCGCGTCTCGATCATCGGCGACGCCGCGCGGGTGGCGAAATTCCGACCGGGCTCTCGCCAAGACCTGACCGATCTGTTGTTCGAGGCCGAGATCACCGGTCTCGGCGGCGATTGTGTGTATGACGACGGCGGTGTCACCGTCGATCTGACCGTCTTCATGACCGGCGTCCGCGGTCCCGCCGATATCAGCCGCGCCGGAACCGCGGACTATTTCATCGCTATCGTCGGTCCGGATCGCGAAATCCTGGTGAAGGAGGGATTGTCTCTCCGGTTCGATTTCGCGGACAATCGCACGCGCGTGGCGTTGCCCGACGAGGTGGAGCAGCGCATTCCCTTGCGCAGCCGGGCGCGGGGTCCGGAATACGAGATCATGGTCGGCTTCCAGTTGACCGCGGACGAGATCGAACAAACGCGGCGTCGTCGCGCGCAATAGGCGCCGGCCGCCTCCGTGAGATGCCGAAACTCGGGCTTCGCCCGGGGGGCCATTGACAATACCCGACCAGCTTGTACCCTCTGGCTGCCAACTGAACCCTGCGGAAGAGACCGGTAGGTTTCGTTCGCAACGACGAAGTCCACCGGCGCCGAAGGAGCAACGGCCCCGGAATCTCTCAGGCAAATGGACCGCGGGGGGACGGCACTCTGGAAAGTAGGCGGGAAGGCAACCGCCTCACCGAAGAGGTAACCCGAACCGTTATCGCGATTCGGCGAATCTTTCAGGTCCATCGACAGAGGGGGCTCGTTCACCGGAGGAATCCGTGTGGGACGAGACCCGCTTGTTCGACCGGAGCATGATGTGACCGCGATCCAAGCCGAATCGTTCAGACGCACGCCGCTCTTCGCGCTGCATCGCGAGCTTGGCGCCAAGATGGTGCCGTTCGCGGGTTACGAAATGCCGGTCCAATACCCCGCCGGGATCCTGGCCGAGCACCTGCATACCCGCGGGTTTGCCGGGCTTTTCGACGTTTCCCACATGGGCCAGGCGCTTCTGGTGGGCAGCGGCGCCGCCGCCGCGCTGGAAACGCTCGTCCCCGGCGAAATCCAGGGTCTGGCCGTCGGGGCCATGCGCTACACGCTGTTCACGACTCCAACCGGCGGCATCCTGGACGATTTCATGGTCACCAACGCCGGCGATCATCTGTTCGTTGTCGTCAACGCCGCCTGCAAGACCCAGGATTTCGCGCATCTGAACAAATTTCTGCGCGGGCGCTGCGAAATCGTCGAACTCGCCGATAAGGCTTTGCTGGCGTTGCAGGGCCCGGCGGCGGCGGCGATCATGGCCCGGCTGGCGCCAGATTCGGCGGAATTGCGGTTCCTCACCGGCGCTGCCATGGCGGTCGGTGGGATTTCCTGTTTTGTCACGCGCTCCGGTTATACCGGAGAAGACGGATTCGAAATTTCCTTACCGGCGGAGGCCGCGGAAAAACTCGCCCGCCGCCTGCTCGCCGAACCCGAGGTCAAGCCTGTCGGCCTGGGCGCGCGCGATTCGCTCCGCCTTGAGGCCGGGCTTTGTCTCTATGGCCACGACATCAACGCCACGACCACGCCGGTCGAAGCCGGGCTCGCCTGGACTATCGGCAAAAGGCGGCGGGTGGAGGGGGGATTTGCCGGCTCCGAAATCATTCTGCGCCAGTTGACCGCAGGCGTTAGTCGCCGCCGAATCGGCATCGCGCCGGAAGGGCGGGCTCCGGCGCGCGAGAACACACCGATCACCGATCGCGGGGGTCGCCGCATCGGTACGGTCACCAGCGGCGGTTACGGTCCCACGGTCGAGGCGCCGCTGGCCATGGGTTATGTCGAGACCGAATCGGCGGCGGTGGGGACTGCGGTGCAATTGGTCGTGCGCGACGTTCCGCGGCCGGCGCAGGTGGTGGCGTTGCCCTTCGTTAAGCCGCATTACGTCAAGGGTTGAACAACTCGCCGAAAAAAAAGGGCAGGATGATGAGCGACATCAGATTTACCGAAGACCATGAATGGATCGGAATGGACGGCGATATCGCCACCGTCGGCATCACCGACTATGCCCAGCAACAGCTCGGCGACGTCGTTTATGTCGAACTTCCCGAAGCCGGTCGCAAGGTGACCAAGGGTGGCGACGCCGCCATCGTCGAATCGGTCAAGGCGGCGAGCGAAGTCTACGCCCCGGTTGACGGGGAAGTGACGGAGGCCAACGCGGCGCTCTCCGGCAACCCGGCCTTGGTCAACAGCGCGCCCATGGGCGAGGGGTGGTTCTTCAAGATTCGGGTCTCGGACAAAAAACAGGTCGCCGCGCTCATGACCGAGGCGGCTTATAAGACCTTCATCGCCGGTTTGAAATAATGCGCTATCTGGCCCATACCGAGGCCGACCGCCGGGCCATGCTCAAGGAAATCGGCGCGCCTTCGATCGAGAGTTTGTTTCGCGACGTGCCAGAGGCGGCGCAGTTGCGGGCGCCGCTCGACCTCCCCGATCGGATGACCGAGCTTGAGGTCGACCGGGCCATATCGGCACTGGCGGCGAAAAACCGGTCGGCCGCGACGATGGCGTGTTTTCTTGGCGCCGGGGCCTACCGACATCATGTGCCGGCCGCGGTCGATCACCTGATTCAACGCGGCGAGTTCCTGACCTCGTACACTCCCTACCAGCCGGAAATCGCGCAGGGGACTTTGCAATCGTTGTTCGAGTTCCAGACGCAAGTCGCCTTGCTCACTGAGATGGAAGTCGCCAATGCCGGCATGTATGACGGCTCGACCGCCTGCGTCGAGGCCGTAATGATGGCCAACCGGCTCACGCGGCGTCAACGCGTCGTGGTCTCCGGCGGCCTGCACCCGCATTATCGGGAGACAATCGAGACCTATGGACGATTCGGCGGCTTCACGGTCGTGAGTGCCGATCTTGATGTCGAGGGCCGCGAAAACCTCGCCGATTTGATCGATGCCGACACGAGCTGCGTCGTCGTGCAGAATCCGAGCTTTTTCGGCCAATTGCGCGACCATCAGACTTTGGGTGCGGCCGCCCGCGCCGCCGGAGCGTTGCTCGTCTGTGTAGTTACCGAGGCGGTCTCGCTCGGCCTGGTGACGCCCCCGGGGGCCATGGGCGCGGACATCGTGGCGTGTGAAGGCCAATCCCTGGGCAACGCCCTTGGCTTTGGCGGGCCCTATGTCGGGTTGTTCGCGACGCGCGAGAAATTTCTGCGCCAGATGCCGGGCCGTCTGGTCGGCGAGACGGTCGATGTCGAAAATCGACGCGGCTGGGTTCTGACCCTATCGACGCGGGAACAACACATTCGCCGTGAAAAGGCGACGAGCAACATTTGTACGAGCTCGGGGCTGTGCGCGCTCGCCTTCACGATTCATCTCGCCCTGTTGGGTGAGGTCGGATTGGCGCGGCTGGCGGAAATCAATCATGCCCTTGCAGTGGGGCTGGCCGACCGCCTCGCGGCGGTGCCTGGCGTCGAGGTGCTGAACAACACATTTTTCAACGAATTCACGGTGCGCCTGCCGCTTCCCGCCGCGCCGGTGGTCGAGGCGCTGGCGGAACGCGGCATTCTCGCCGGGGTTCCGGTTTCTCGGCTCTATCCGAACCGCCCGGATCTCGCCGGTCTGGTCGTCGTCGCCGCCACCGAGACCAACACCAAGGCTGAAATGGATCATTACGCCGCCGCCCTGGCGGAGGTGCTGTGATGGACCGGAGCCAGGGACGGGCCGCGCGACCGGGGGCGGGCGCCACAACCGAGCCCGGCGGCGCCAGCCACCGCGGTTTGCAGCTCGAGGAGCCCTTGCTCTTCGAGCAGGACTCACCCGGCCGCAGTGGCGTCGACTTTCCGGCGGCGCCCACAGCCGCGGACCGTCTCGGCGGCCTCCGCCGCAAAAGCGGCGTCGGATTGCCGGGCCTGTCGGAGCCGCAGGTGATTCGCCATTTCACGCGGCTGAGCCAAAAGAACTACGCCATCGATGCCGGGCTTTACCCACTCGGTTCGTGCACGATGAAACACAATCCGCGGCTCAACGAAAAACTGGCGCGGCTGCCGGGATTCGCCGAGCTTCATCCACTCCAGCCGATGTCGACGGTACAAGGCGCGCTGGCCCTGATGGACGAGCTTGCGCGGTGGCTGAAGACGTTGACCGGGATGCCCGCCGTGGCGTTGTCGCCGGCCGCCGGCGCCCATGGCGAGTTGTGCGGATTGGTGGCTATCCGCGCGGCCCTGGAGGATCGGGGCGAATCGCGCAAACGCGTGTTGGTGCCCGAATCGGCGCATGGAACCAATCCGGCGACCGCCGCCGCTTGCGGGTTCTCGGTTGAGTCCATTCCCGCCGACGCGCGCGGGCGCGTCGACCTCGGGGCGCTCAGGGCGATGCTGGGCCCGGACGTCGCCGCCTTGATGCTGACCAATCCAAACACTTGTGGGCTTTTTGAAAACGAGGTCGTTGAGATCGCCAAGGCGGTGCACGATGCCGGTGCCTTTTTCTACTGCGATGGGGCGAATTTCAACGCCATCGTCGGACGGGTGCGGCCCGCGGATTTCGGCATCGACGCGATGCATATCAACCTGCACAAGACGTTTTCCACGCCGCATGGCGGCGGCGGCCCGGGCAGCGGGCCGGTTGTCCTTTCGGCGGCGTTGGCGGCTTTTGCGCCGCTGCCTTATGTCGTTCATGGCCCCGACGGCTTTCGCCTCGTGGAAATGGCGGAGGGCACCGCCAAATCTTTTGGCCGTCTGAAGGGATTTCACGGCCAGATGGGCATGTTCGTGCGGGCATTGGCCTATATGATGAGCCACGGGCGAGACGGCCTACACCAGGCCGCGGGCGACGCGGTTCTAAACGCCAACTATCTTCTCGCTCGCCTGAAGGGTCACTTGACTCCGGCCTTTGAGGGTCCCTGCATGCATGAAGCCCTGTTTGACGACCGTTTTCTCAAGGACACTGGTGTCAGCACGTTGGATTTTGCCAAGGCGATGATCGACTATGGCTATCATCCGATGACGATGTATTTCCCATTGGTCGTTCACGGCGCCTTGTTGATGGAGCCGACGGAAAGCGAAAATAGGGATTCGCTCGATCGCTTCATCGCGGCCATGCGCGAGCTTGCGGCGCGCGCGCGTGCCGGGGATGCCGCTTTTTTCCATGAGGCGCCCGCATTGGCGCCTCGGCGCCGCCTGGATGAAACCCGTGCGGCACGGCAACCGGTTCTGCGATGGCGTCCGCCCACGGCGCGGCGGGTGGCAGAGTAGTCCGGCGCGGGGAATCCGGGCCGTGGTGGCGCGGCCCATGGCAGCCGTGGGGGGTGACAGCCTCATGGACCCTCGGTCTCGCCGACGATGCCCGCGTCGTGACTAACCCAGCCAATTCCTCGTTCGTGCCGGGGCGCCCGCGGCCCCCGACCGGAAACTGGCGCGTCCGCGCGGAACAAATCGTGCTGATTTACCGCAATACACCGGCGATTCTCGCGTCCAGCATGGTGACCTGCCTATTGATCGGCGCGATGTTGTGGGACGCGGCCCCGGCGATGGCGATTGTTGTCTGGATTGGCCTGATCATGGCGGTTTCGGCCGCCCGATTGTGCCTGGTCCTGGCTTTTCGGAGATTTGCTCGAAGCCAAGATATGGAGCGATGGGAAGGCTACGCCCTTGCCGGCATCGCTTGCGGCAGCGTGCTTTGGGGCGGGGGCTCGCATGGCTCTTGCCCGCTGAGTCGTTCCCGCTCCGCGTTTTCATCGGATTTGTCATCGCGTTGATGGCGGCGGGTGTGGTCGTGACCTTGTGCCCCCTGCCGGCGGGATTTCGGATTTTCATTTTTGCCATGATAACGCCCTTGGTGGCGCGTCTGGCCTCGATTGGAGATACCGAGGACATCGGCATGGCCGGCATGCTCGTCCTCTATTCCGGTCTATTGGTCGTGGTCGGCAACAGCGTCAACCACGCGCTGGTCCGTTCTCTTGCATTGCGATTTGAGAATCTCGATCTCATTGAAAGGCTGGATTCTGCGCGCGTGGCGGCGGAGGCCGCCAATCGAAGCAAAACGGAATTTCTAACCCAGATTAGCCATGAACTGCGCACGCCCCTCAATGCCGCGCTTGGCTTCGCCGATTTGCTGCGCGGACCCAAGGAGGTGCTCGATCCAGGCAGGCGATGTCGGCATATCGACGACATCCATGCGAGCGGGTCCCATCTCTTGCGGTTGATCAACGACATTCTCGATTTGGCCAAGGTTGAAGCCGGCAAGTTGGAGCCGCATGAGAGCATGGTCGATCTCAAGGCGGCGTTGCGCGGTTGCGCCGAATCTTTGGAAGTGGAGGCAACACAGGCCGGCGTTGCCGTGAGGCTGAATTGCCCCGACGATCTTCCCTTCCTCTTTGCCGATTCGAGGATGGTGAATCAAATCGTCGGCAATCTGGTTTCGAACGCGGTGCAACTGACGCCTCCCGGCGGCTCGGTTGAAATGTCGGCTTGGGCCGATGCTGGCGGCCTTTCGATTTTGGTCGCCAATGCCGGGCTTGACGGAAAATTCGTAGATGGTTCGGCACCCCAATCCGCTCTCGCGGCGACGGAAGCGACCGCAGCTCAGGCGCCGATTGGCGCACGGCTCGGCTTGCCGCTGGCGCGGCACTTGGTTGAGTTGCATCAGGGCACGCTTTCGATAAGCAGCGATCCTGCGCTCGGATCGAGCGCCATTGTTCGCTTCCCACGCGAGCGATCGTCGCGCCCGTCGGGGTTGATCTGACGCCTCGGGCACGGGCGTCGATGGTGAAAAGATCACGAATGTGTGTCAATTCCGGCCGCCCATTTCGCCGATGGTCGCGGCAGGGTAGTGTCGCGCGACCAATTCCGGCGGGTTCCGCCCCCTTGCTCCCACAGCCGCTGACCGATGACTGAAGCGCTCGATCTGACGATCCCATCGCCGATCCGAATGCGCCCCGCCTTTGCCGCGGGGAAACCCATGAGCGGCTGGTTTGGACCGAACAGGCCAAACTTCTCTATGGAAACACGGCCGGCATTCTTGTTGCCAACGCCGTTAATGCCCCTCTCGTCGGTATCGTCCTTTGGGACCATGCACCCCGAGATCTCCTCGGCGGCTGGGTCCTGCTCGTGATGCTCTCGTCCCTCGCGCGCGCGTATTCGGTTTACAGATTCCGTCGTCTTCAGCACGAACTGGAGACCATTGATCATTGGTGGCGCAGGGCGCGCAATGGAACAGCCATTTCGAGCGCGCTGTGGGGCTTGGCGATGATCTTCCTGTTTCCCGTGGATTCCTTCGTGCATCAGGTCTTCCTGTGTTTCGTGGCCGCGGGCATGGGTGCGGGCGCCGTGGCAACTCTCGCCCCGGTGCCGTTGGCATTCCACGTCTATGTCTTCGGCCTGATGGCGCCGCTGATCCTGCGATTGATCGGCGTCGGCGATTCCCTGCACATCGTCATGGCGGTCATGGGCGGTGTCTATGTCGGCGTGCTTGCCTTGGTGGGCAGCAACGTCAATCGAACGCTCGTGCGGTCGCTTCGCCTGCGTTACGAGAACTTCGACCTGATCGAGCGGCTGGACGCGGCGCGGCGCGCCGCGGAGGACGCCAATCGCAGCAAATCGGAATTCCTGGCCAATATGAGCCATGAGTTGCGCACACCTCTGAACGCGATTCTCGGCTTCGCCGAGGTCCTGCGCGACGGCCGTGTGGGCGCTGTCGATGCCGCGCGCCAGCGCCAATATGTCGACGATATCCATGCCAGCGGCGCGCATTTGCTGCGGCTCATCAACGACATTCTCGACTTATCGAAGGCGGAGGCCGGCAAGCTCGAGGCGAAGGACACACGTGTGGAGGTGCCGCAATTGATCGAAAATTGCGTTCGCATGATGGGTCCCGACGCGCGTCGCGGCCGCATCGACGTCAAGGTCTCCGTGCCCGAGGGCATGATGGCCGTGCGCGCCGACGACAAAATGATGCATCAGGTTTTGCTCAACCTGCTGTCCAACGCCATCAAATTCACGCCGCCGGAGGGAAAGGTGGAAATCTCGGCGCGGGCCGACGATTCGGGGCTCACGATCGCCGTCATCGATACCGGCGTCGGTATGTCTCCGACCGACACCCCAAAAGCTCTCGAGGTTTTTGGTCAGGTCGACAATGCATTTAACCGGCGTCACGCCGGTACCGGGCTTGGCCTGCCGCTCGTTCGGCGGTTGGTCGAGCTTCATGGCGGCAGCTTTGTGCTGACTAGCCAAATTGGAAAAGGTACGACGGCGCTGGTGAAATTGCCGGCCGCGCGCCTAATCCCCTAGCGCAAATCGCGTCAGCGCGCGAGTTCGCGCGAACGGACGGTCGCCGCCGCCACGGCGCGGGTGATGAGCGCGGTCATCGCCCCCGGCGCCATCAGCACCGAAAGCGCCGCCGCGGTCGTTCCCCCGGGGCTGGTCACGGATTGCCGCAGTTGTGACGGCGCCTCTGTGGATTCCAATAACAACGCACCGCTGCCCGCGACCGTGGCCCGCGCCAGGCTGTGTGCGAGGTCCGCTGGCAGACCGGCGGCGATGCCGGCTTCGGCCAGGCATTCGGCCAGCAGAAAAACATAGGCCGGACCGCTCCCCGAAACGGCGGTGACCGCGTCCATCAATGTTTCATCCCCGACCCAGACAACCTCGCCGACGGCGGCCATCAGCCGATCGCAGTCTTTTCGCCGGTCCTCCCCGACATGCGCGTTTGCGCACATGACGGTGGCGCCCTTTCCGATGGAGGCTGGTAGATTCGGCATGGCGCGAACGATGGCCGCTTCCGGGCCGAGGAGGTTGGCCAAATAGGCAATAGTCTTGCCCGCGGCGATCGACAGAAAGACCGCGCCGCCGGACGCGAACCGGCGATAGGCGGGCACCACCTCACCCATCACCTGCGGCTTGATGGCCAGGACAATAACGGCCGGGGCAACTTTCGGGGACAGCTCCGCCGCGCCGGCGGCCAGGACGATGCCTTCGCGTCCGCGCCATTGGGCCGCCGAGGTTGCAACGGGATCGACGATGGTGACGCCGGCCGCGGCACGGCCGCTCGCGATCCAGCCGCGCAGCAGGGCGTCTCCCATCTTGCCGCAGCCGACAAGCAGAATGCCGCGAGTTCTTGCGTCGTTCACTGGCATGCGAAAACCGTGGGCTTCGCGTTGGTGTCGCCGCGCGCGGCTTATGCCTCGCCGACCGGCTCGATGCAGGCGGCGAGGAGCGCGTCGCTGGAAGACCGGCCTCCCCAGATCACATGCTGGAAGGCGGGATAGAAACGCTCGCATTCGTTGAGCGCGATGTCGACCAAGTCCTCGAGTTGCTCCACGCTGGCGCCGCGGGCGCCGCGTAGAAGCACGGCATGTCGGAACATCGGGACCTGATGTTCGGACGATACGTCGAAGTGGCCGAGCCACAACTTCTCGTTGGCGAGCGCGAGAAGATTGGCGACGGCATCACGTTTGGCGCGCGGTACTTTGACGTCGAGGGCGCATCTGAATTGCAGCGCGCTCATGTCGCGGCTCCAGGCGAAGTACAGCCGGTATTCACACCAGCGACCGGGGATCTCGGCCACCAACTCGTCGTTCGTGCAGCGATCGAATGACCACTCATTTCCCAGGACGATCTCCTCGATGAGATCGAGTGGATTATCCGTTGGGGTCTGAGGTCGGATCGCAGTGGCGGACATGGTCACGCCTCGTCGGTCAACAGGCCAGAGTAGGAATATGTTCTTAGCCGACTCGGCATATGGTGTAGGACTCGAGTGCGGATACTGCTAAATGTAGGTTGCCAGAAGCGAATCGGGCACGCAAGAAAAGAATAAAGGACCAGAGGATGCCGTGTGTGTCGGTAGCGCGTGAAGATGTTCGTGTTTTGTAGCACGTCGTTTGTCCGCTTCTGTTGGTGTTGGGCCTGTGGGGTTGTGGGCGAGGCGTGAGCCTCGTCCACAAATCCACAGGTCGGGCGCGTCGAAGCGGGTCACGCGGCCGATTGGGTGGTTGCCGCCTCGGGGATGG
>SHVT01000048.1 GCA_009694125.1 Rhodospirillaceae bacterium
AAGGCGCGCGCCATCGCCGGCAAGAAGATCGCGAAGAAATAAGGGGCGAGAATGGCTAAGACCGCAACCGTCGCGCGGCCGCGCCGCCGCGAACGGAAGAACATCACCTCCGGCGTCGCGCACGTCAACGCCTCGTTCAACAACACGGTCGTCACGATTACCGACGCGCAGGGCAATACCATCGCGTGGTCGTCGTCGGGGACCCAAGGTTTTAAGGGGTCGCGCAAATCGACCCCCTACGCCGCCCAGATGGCGGCGGAGGATGCGGGACGCAAGGCCATGGAACACGGCGTTCGCACCATCGAAATCGAGGTCAAGGGCCCCGGCGCTGGCCGTGAATCGGCGTTACGGGCTTTGCAGACCGTCGGTTTCAGCATCCTTTCGATCCGCGACGTGACGCCGATTCCTCACAATGGCTGCCGGCCGCCCAAGCGGCGCCGGGTATAACGGAAGCGGGCCCGGGGGCCGAATTCGCCCGGGCGTTCGAATAACGTGACGCGCGCCATCGTCGAGCGCGCCTCTTTGAAGAGGTCGTTCCCGTGATCCAGAAGAATTGGACGGAGCTGATCAAGCCCAACAAGCTTGGCGTGGACGCCGGCGACGACCCCAAGCGGGTCGCCACGATCGTCGCAGAGCCATTGGAGCGTGGTTTCGGGCTAACCCTAGGCAACGCCCTGCGCCGCATTTTGCTGTCGTCGCTTCAGGGCGCGGCGGTGACATCGGTCCAGATCGACGGCGTGCTTCATGAATTCTCGTCCATTCCCGGTGTGCGGGAGGATGTGACCGACGTCGTCTTGAACATCAAATTGATCGCGCTTCGGATGCATGGCGATGGTCCCAAGCGCATGACGCTGAAGGCCACCGGCCCCGGTGAAATTACCGCCGGACGCATTGAGACCGGACACGACATTGAAATCCTCAATCCCGATCTGGTCATCTGCACGCTCGACACCCGCGCCAAGCTTTCCATGGAGCTGACGGTGCAGACCGGTAAAGGTTACGTCGCCGGCACCACGGTTCGCGCCTCGGACGCGCCCATCGGGCTGATCCCGGTCGATGCCTTGTACAGCCCGGTGCGCCGCGTTTCCTACAAAGTGGAAAACACACGCGTCGGCCAGGTCACCGACTACGACAAGCTGTCCTTGCGGGTTGAAACCAATGGCGCCGTCACGCCCGAGGATTCCGTGGCGCTCGCCGCGCGCATTCTCCAGGACCAGTTGCAGCTCTTTATCAATTTCGAGGAGCCGAAGACCGCGGCCGCCGAAGAAAAGGCAGCCGATCTTCCCTTCAACCGCAATTTGCTGCGTAAGGTCGACGAGCTCGAGCTTTCGGTTCGTTCCGCCAATTGTTTGAAGAACGACAACATCATCTATATCGGCGATCTCGTGCAAAAGACCGAGGCCGAGATGTTGCGGACTCCGAATTTCGGCCGTAAATCCTTGAACGAGATCAAGGAAGTTCTGTCCCAGATGGGGTTGCACCTGGGCATGCAGATTCCGAACTGGCCGCCCGAGAACATCGAAGACCTCGCCAAGAAGCTCGAAGAACCGTATTGAGCCGCCCGGCGGTCTAAAGCGAAGGAGTACGTGGCATGCGCCATGGAGTAAGCGGTCGCAAACTGAGCCGGACCACAAGCCATCGCAAGGCGATGTTCGCCAATATGGCGGCTTCGCTGCTCCTGCACGAACAAATCAAGACGACGCTCCCCAAGGCCAAGGAATTACGGCCGGTGGTCGAGAAACTGATCACGCTCGGCAAACGCGGTGGCCTTCACGCGCGGCGCCAAGCGTTGGCGGTCCTGCGCGACACCGAACTTGCCGAAAAGCTTTTTGGACCCTTGGCGCAACGTTATGCCAAGCGGCTCGGCGGTTATACGCGCGTGTTAAGAGCCGGCCATCGTTATGGCGACATGGCGCCGATGGCGGTCATCGAACTGGTTGATCGCGATCCCGAGGCCAAGGGTGCACCCGATCGGGCCGCGGCCGCCGCTGCAGAGCAACCCGCGGCGTAAGTCGCGGGGCATAAACTTCCGATTGCGGAAATCGCCGGTTCTGCCGGCGGGTGAATGAAGGGCGGCTCGGCCGCCCTTTTTCCGTTATATACTTCGCTATTCGCGCTTCCACGCGCCCGCGCGTTTTGATTCCCGATGAAGAGCCGAGCCGAAGACACCTTGTTCTCGCAGACCGCGCCGCGTCCCCTGGCCGACCGGCTGCGGCCCACGACGCTGGCCGACGTTGTTGGGCAGGACCACGTGCTGGGGCCCGGCGGACCGCTTGGACGCATGGTGGCGGCGCGCAGACCGGCCTCGATCGTGCTGTGGGGACCGCCCGGCACCGGAAAGACGACGATCGCGCGTCTGTTGGCGGACGCGACGGAGGCTCACTTTACCACCTTGTCCGCGGTGTTTTCCGGGGTCGCGGATTTGCGCAAGGTGTTCGATGAGGCGAGGCGGCGGCGCGAGACCGGCGGCGGCACGCTGCTTTTCATCGACGAAATCCACCGTTTCAACCGTTCGCAGCAGGATGGCTTTTTGCCCTATGTCGAGGACGGCACCGTGATCCTGGTCGGCGCGACCACCGAAAATCCATCGTTTGAGTTGAATGCGGCGTTGTTGTCGCGTTGCCAGGTGCTGGTGCTGAAGCGGCTGGATTCCGATTCGATGGAAATGTTGCTGACGCGGGCCGAACGGGCGGAGGGTCGCGCGCTTCCGCTGGATAGGGACGCCCGTGTGGCGCTTTTGGCCATGGCCGATGGCGATGGCCGTTATCTCTACAATTTGGTCGAAGAGTTGTTCCTGCTGCCGGCGGGCACGGCGCTCGACCCGGCCGGGCTCGCCCGCGCCGTACAACACCGCGCCCCGCTATACGACAAGGGTCAGGACGGACATTTCAACCTGATCAGCGCGGTGCACAAATCCCTGCGCGGATCGGACGTGGACGCCACGTTGTATTGGCTCGCCCGCATGTTGGCTGGTGGCGAGGACCCGCCGTACATCGCGCGGCGCCTCGTGCGGTTTGCCGTGGAGGATATCGGCTTGGCCGACCCATCGGCGCTGACCCAGGCGGTTGCCGCCAAGGACGCTTACGATTTTCTCGGCTCGCCGGAAGGGGAACTGGCCATCGCCCAATGCGCGATCTACCTGGCGACCGCGCCCAAATCCAACGCCGCCTACCGGGCATTTGCGGCCGCCCAAGCCGCCGCCGGCGCCACGGGGTCTCTGCCGCCGCCGCCGCACAGTCTCAACGCCCCAACTCGGCTCATGCGCGACCTTGGCTATGGCGAGGGCTACCGATACGACCATGACGAGAAAGGCGGCTTTTCCGGGCAGAATCACTTCCCCGATGGCATGGAACGGCAGGTCTTCTATGCCCCGGTCGAACGTGGGTTCGAGCGTGAAATCAAAAAGCGGCTCGATTATTGGCAGGGTCTGCGAGACCGAAAGGGCGGTAACGCATGAAGACCTTGATGGCGGTGGCATTGGGCGGGGCGCTTGGATCGGTCGCCCGCTACGGCGTCGTCGCCTGGGCGGGTGATCGCCTCGGGCTCGATTTTCCGTGGGGCACCCTGATCGTCAATCTGATTGGCTCCTTCGCCATTGGCGCGCTGGCCGAGGCGATGACGCTGCTGTGGTCGCCGAGCCCCGAAATCCGCGCCTTCTTGATCGTGGGCATTCTCGGCGGGTTCACGACCTATTCCGCATTTTCCCTCGATGTCTTTGTGTTGGTCGAGCGCGGCGCATGGATCCCGGCTTTGTCCTATGTGCTGGCGTCGCTTCTCCTGGGGTTAGGCGGCCTCGTCGCCGGACTTCGCCTCGTGCGGCTGGTGGCGGGATGAGCGGCGTCGAACAACGCAGCGTCGCCGAGGACGAAGCCGATCTCCGGCTCGACCGATGGTTCCGCCGTCACTTCCCCGACCTTCCGCACGGCCAACTGGAAAAGCTTCTGCGCACGGGCAAGGTTCGCATCGACGGCAAACGAGCGAAGGCGAATGCCCGCCTGAACGCCGGCCAGACCATCCGCGTGCCGCCGGTGACCCCGCCCGCGTCAGCCGAACCGGCTACGCCCAAGAAGACGCCGCAGGTCGCCGCCCGGGACTCCGCCTGGTTGCAATCACTCGTTCTTCATCGCGACGCGGACATGATCGTCATCAACAAGCCCGCTGGTCTGGCCGTACAAGGCGGCACCGGCGTCACGCGTTCGCTCGACGGCATGCTCGATGCTCTGAGATTTGGCGGTGCGGAGCGGCCACGCCTGGTCCATCGGCTCGATCGCGACACCAGCGGCGTCTTGGTCTTGGCGCGATCGGCGCGCGTCGCCGCGCGGCTGTCCGAGGCCTTTCGGACAAAGGCCGTACGCAAGCTGTATTGGGCATTGGTCGTCGGCGTTCCACGACCGCATCGCGGCCGCATCGACCTTCCCCTGGCGAAGGTGGCGGGGTTGGAAGGGGAACGGGTGGTGGAGGATGACGAAGGCGGCAAGCGCGCCATCACCGAATACGCGGTCGTGGATCATGCCGGCAAGAAGGCCGCCTGGTTGGCGCTGGAGCCGTTGACCGGGCGCACCCATCAACTGCGCGTGCACTGCCTGTCGCTGGGCACGCCGATCCTTGGCGACGGCAAATATGGGGGGCCGCAGGCGTTCCTCAGCGGGGCCTTCTCGCGCGACCTTCATCTTCATGCCCGCGCCATCGTCCTGCCGCTTCCCGACGGCACGGCGTTGACCGTGCGAGCGGACCTTCCGGACCATATGCGGCAATCCTGGGAGTTCTTCGGTTTCGACGCCGCCGGCGAGGGCGACACCTTTGCCGAGCGCACCGGCTAAATCACCTTGCCTCGGCTGCATTTCGGCACAAGATTCGCCTCATGATGTCGTTACCGCGCTCCAGGCTCGCCGTCTTCGATTGTGATGGCACGCTTCTCGACAGCCAGCACATGATCGTCGCGGCGATGGGTGCCGCGTTCGCCGGGCACGGTCTTGCCGTTCCCGCAGCGGGCGCGGTGCGCCGCGTTGTTGGCCTTTCGCTGGTCCAGGCCGTCGCCGAACTTGCCGCGAGCCTCGATGCCGCGTTCCACATCCGAATCGCCGAGACCTATAAGCGGGAATTCGCGGGGCTGCGGCAGCGCGACGAACATGACGAACCGCTTTATCCGGGTGCAAGGGAGGCCCTCGCCGCGCTGATCGGCGATGGCTTCGCTTTGGGGGTCGCCACCGGCAAATCGCGACGCGGCCTACGTTCCGCGCTCGAGCGTCATGGGCTGACCGATCATTTTGTCACTTTGCAGACGGCCGATGACGGTCCCAGCAAGCCCCACCCTGAAATGCTGCGCAAGGCCATGGCCGAGGCCGGGGCCGCTGCCCAGGACACGGTCATGATCGGGGATACCACGTTCGACATGGCGATGGCGCGCAACGCCGGGTGCGGCTGTATCGGTGTCGCATGGGGCTATCATCCCGCTGAAGATCTGTTGGCGGCTGGCGCCGATGCCCTGGTTAATTCTTTTGGCGATCTGCCCCCGACGGTCGTCCAACTCACGGAGGCACGACAATGCGCCTAAAGACCGTTGCCATCGCGACGACCGCAATCTTGGTCGGCGCCGCCGTGGCCGCCATCGCCATCATCCAATCCACGGATTTCAACCAATACCGGAGCATGATCGCGGAGCAGGCCAAGGTGGCCACGGGGCGCGATTTGGTCATCGCCGGCGACCTCGGTTTCGCACTGCTGCCCAGCCCACGCCTGAAGGTCGAGGATTTGACCTTTGCCAACGCGCCCGGCGGGTCGCGGCCGGAGATGGTCAAACTCCGCAGCCTCGAGGCGGAAGTCGAGCTGCTGCCGCTGATCGTCGGCGACATTCGGGTCCGGCGTCTGATTCTCATCGGCCCGGATGTCCTCCTGGAAACCGATGCCCAGGGCCGCGGCAATTGGGAAATCGCAAGGGCTGGCGCGCCGGCCGCACCCGCGCCCGCCGCTCCGTCCGGAGGTCCGGCCCGATTGCCCACCGTCAACGAGGTTGAAATCCGCGACGCCACCATCGTCTACCGCGACGCGAAGACGGGGGCGCGGCACCACATCGTTGTCGCCAAGCTGATTGGCAAAGCCGATGGCGTGGACAGTCCGCTGCGGCTCGACCTTGAGGCCGTCGCCGACGATGTTCCGATCGCCGCCCGGGCGACGCTTGGGGCGCTGGCGCATCTGGGGCAGGCCCGGCCGTGGCCGGTGAGTGTCGATGCCAAAATCGCCAGCATGACGGTCAAGATCGACGGCATGATCGCCGCTCCCCTGGAGGGCAAGGGTTACGATCTGACCGCCACCGCGTCCGCGCCCGAATTGGCCGAGTTGGCGCGTCTGGTGGGACGGGCATTGCCGCCACTGGGTCCGCTTAAACTTTCCGCCAGGATTTCGGAGCGGGCGGGTGCTCCGGCCGTGTCCGACCTCAAGGTTGAAATCGGCAAGGCCGAACTCTTGCTCGTCCGCGTCGAGGGCAGCGTCTCGGATGTGACCAAACCCGCTGGCATCGACCTTGCCGTGACCGCGGAGGGCAAGGACCTGACGCCCCTCAACGCCCTTGCCGGGACGAATCTGGCGGCGCTTGCCCCGCTGCGTCTTGCGCTGCGCGCCGCCGACGGCCAGGGCGGTTACGCGTTGACCGGAATTGACATCAAGGCAGGGCAGAGCGACCTGGCCGGCACCGCGTCCATCGCGGTTTCCGGGGTGCGCCCGCGCTTGCGGGCCGATTTGGCCTCCAAACTTCTTGATATCGATGCCCTGGCCGGCGGCGTTGGCAAACCCAGCCAGCCGGCCGCCGCGAGCGCCCCGGCCGCCGCCGCAGCGCGCGGCGATGGCCGCGTCATTCCCGACATGCCTATCCCCCTCGAGCTACTGCTGGGGGCGGATGCGGAGATCAAGCTCAGGGCGGATCGTGTTAATGCCGGCGGGATTGCACTCCAGGCGGTGGCGCTCGATGTGGCGCTTGCGGCCGCCGATTTGCGCGTTAAGCCGGCGGCGCAACTGGCGGGCGGCAAGTTCGACGGAGAAGTGACCGCCGCGGCCAAGACGGCGCAGGTTTCGGTCAAGGTGAACCTGCGGTCGCTGGCGTTTGGTGGTTTGCTCAACGAGATGAAGCTGACCGATCTATTGTCGGGCGGCAAGGTGGACGCGGAGATCGACCTAAAGGGGCCGGCGCGTGATCTGCGCGGACTTGCCGGTGGGCTTCAGGGCCATATCGGCCTAGCCGTTGGCGAGGGCCGGCTGGCCACGAAATATGCCGATTTCATCGCCGCCGACCTGATTAAGGGATTGGCGCCCTGGGGCATGGGCGAGCAGGACACGAAGCTGAATTGTCTGGTCACGCGGTTCGATGTGGCCAATGGCGTCGCCACCTCCCGCGCGCTGATTTTGGACACGGCGCGGATCACTGTGCGCGGCGAAGGCACCGTCAACCTTGCCAATGAACGCCTCGATCTCACGGTCACCCCGCGCCCGAAGGAAGCGAGCCTGCTCAGCCTCGCGGTGCCTGTGCGCATCGGCGGTACACTCGGCTCGCCGAGCTTCCTTCCCGACGCGGCCAGCGTCGCCAGGGGTGTGGCCGGCGCCCTTGCCGGCGCGACGATCAATCCGCTCGGCCTGCTCGTGCCCTTCGTCTCCGGCGGCACGAACGAGGCCAATCCCTGTTTGACCGTTGCCTCGGCGAATCCGGCCCAGCCCGGGCAGGCCCAGCCCGCGCAACAACAACCGCAACCGCAGCCGGCGCCCGGACTGCTTGAGGGTCTCGGTCAGGGGTTGCAACGCCTGTTCAGATGAAGCGGTTTTGGCGCGAGGTCGCGATCGCCGCGGGCGATAGCGGCTTCGCCGTGACCCTGGATGGCAAGCCCGTCCGAACCGGTCGAGGCGAGCCACTGGTCGTCGCCCATGCGGCCCTCGCCCAGGACATCGCCGCGGAGTGGCGAGGGCAGGGCGAAAAACTCGACCCCGCCACGATGCCGCTGACACGGATCGCGGGTGCGGCGATCGACCGCGACGCCGCCGACCGCGCGGCCGTCATCGACAGGGTCGCGGCGTTTGCCGGCACCGACCTGATTTGCTACCGAGCCAATTCGCCTTCGGCGCTGGCTCAACGCCAGGCGACTCAATGGCAGCCCTTGATCGATTGGGCGGCGGGGCAATTCGGTGCCCGCCTCCACGTCGTTGACGCAATCGCGCCCTGTCCGCAGCCGCCTGCCGCACTCGCCACCTTGCGCGAGGCCGTCAATGTCTTCGACGATCTGCGACTGGCTGCGCTGGAGGCAGCCGTGATGGCGGCAGGTTCGCTGATCATCGGGCTCGCCTTGGCCGAAGGCCGACTCGATGCCGATGAAGCCGCGGCGATGTCGCAGCTCGACGAACTCTTCCAGGCCGAGCGCTGGGGAGACGATCCCGACGCGGTTCGAAGCCGGGAGGAGCGGCGCCAGACCCTGGCCGCCGCCGCCGCCGTGTTCGCGGCCGCGGGCACATAAGCGCGGTCACTGGCACCGGCGCCGGGTTGGTGGTACGGATTGGCCTTCGCGGAGTAACCGAACAGGGGCGGGGATGCAGAAAATCCTCCGGCAGCTCGAAGAAAAGCGCGCGCAGGCAAGGGCGGGCGGCGGCGCGCGCCGCGTCGCCGCGCAACACGCCAAGGGCAAGCTGACGGCGCGCGAGCGAATCGAAGTCCTGCTCGACGCCGATTCTTTCGAGGAATACGACATGTTCGTCGAGCATCGCTCGGCGGATTTCGGCCTCGCCGACCAGAAGATCCCCGGCGACGGCGTCGTCACCGGCTGGGGCACGATCAATGGCCGCAAGGTCTTCCTTTTCAGTCAGGATTTCACCGTCTTCGGCGGCGCGCTGTCGGAGGCTCACGCCGAGAAAATCTGCAAGATCATGGATCAGGCGCTTAAGGTCGGCGCCCCGGTCATTGGTCTAAACGATTCGGGCGGTGCCCGAATTCAGGAAGGAGTCGCCTCGCTTGCCGGCTACGCCCAGGTATTCCAACGGAATGTCCTGGCGTCCGGCGTCATTCCCCAGATTTCGCTGATCATGGGGCCCTGCGCCGGGGGCGCGGTTTATTCACCGGCGATGACCGATTTCATTTTCATGGTCCGCGACTCGTCCTACATGTTCGTGACCGGCCCCGACGTGGTGAAAACCGTGACCCACGAGGCCGTGACCCATGAACAGCTCGGCGGCGCGTCGACGCATTCAACCAAATCCGGCATCGCCGATCTGGCTTTCGCCAATGACGTCGAGGCGTTGCTGCAGCTTCGCCGGTTCGTTGATTTTCTGCCGACATCGAACCGCGCCAAGGCTCCGGCGCGACCGACCGAGGATCCCCACGATCGTATCGAACCCTCGCTCGACACGCTGGTGCCGGCCAGCCCCAACAAATCCTATGACATCAAGGAACTCATCCACAAAGTCGCGGACGAGGGCGATTTCTTTGAATTGCAGCCCGAATATGCCGGCAACATCGTCATTGGTTTCGGGCGGCTTGAGGGCCACACCGTCGGTTTCGTGGCGAACCAGCCCATGGTTCTGGCGGGTTGCCTCGACATCGCCTCCTCGATCAAGGCGGCGCGGTTTGTCCGGTTTTGCGATTGTTTTGAGATCCCGATCGTGACGTTCGTGGACGTGCCCGGTTTCCTTCCCGGCACCGCCCAGGAACATGGCGGCATCATCCGCCACGGCGCCAAGTTGCTCTATGCCTTCGCCGAGGCCACCGTGCCAAAGGTGACCGTGATCACCCGCAAGGCCTATGGCGGTGCCTACGACGTCATGAGTTCCAAACATCTGCGCGGCGACGTGAACTATGCCTGGCCGACGGCGGAAATCGCCGTGATGGGGCCCAAAGGCGCGGTCGAAATCATTTTCCGCGGCGATCTCGGCGACCGGCAGAAAGTGGCGGACCGGGTCGAGGATTACCGCCGGAAATTCGCCAGCCCGTTCATAGCCGCCCATCGCGGTTTCATCGACGACGTCATCATGCCCCATTCGACTCGCCGCCGAATCTGCCGCGCGCTCGCCATGCTGCGCGACAAGAAGCTCGAAAATCCGTGGAAGAAACACGACAACATCCCCTTGTGAATTGATGTTCTCGAAAATATTGATCGCCAACCGCGGCGAGATTGCGTGCCGGATCATCCGTACGGCGCGCCGCATGGGCATCATGACCGTCGCGGTGTATTCGGAGGCCGATGCCGATGCCCTGCACGTTCGCGAGGCGGATGAGGCGGTTCTGATCGGCCCGCCGCCGGCGGCTTTGAGTTATCTACGGATCGATGCCATCGTTAAGGCCTGCAAGGACACCGGGGCCGAGGCCGTGCATCCAGGTTACGGGTTCCTCTCCGAAAATCCGGCATTCCCCAAGGCGCTTGGCAAGGCGAAAATTGCTTTCATCGGCCCGCCGGCCAAGGCGATCGCCGCGATGGGCGACAAGATCGCGGCCAAGAAGCTGGCGGAGAAAATCGGCATCAACACCATTCCCGGCCATCTCGACGCCATCGCGGACGTCGCTTCGGCGGTCAAGATCGCACGTCGCGTCGGTTATCCCGTGATGGTGAAAGCCGCGGCCGGCGGCGGCGGCAAGGGCATGCGCGTCGCGCGCAACGATGCCGAGGTTCGGGAAGGGTTCAGACTGGCGGCGGGCGAGGCCAAAGCAAGTTTCGGGGATGATCGGCTGTTCATCGAGCGCTACATCGAAGAGCCGCGCCACATCGAAATCCAGGTTCTGGGCGACCGCAACGGCAATATCATTCACCTGGGGGAACGCGAATGTTCGATCCAGCGGCGCCACCAGAAAGTCATCGAGGAGGCGCCTAGTCCATTTATCGACGCCGCCACGCGCGATGCCATGGGGCAACAGGCCGTGGCCCTTGCCCGGGCCGTCGGCTACACCTCGGCCGGGACGGTTGAGTTCGTTGTCGACCAGTCTGGGCGGGTCTATTTCCTGGAAATGAATACGCGTCTTCAGGTCGAACATCCGGTAACGGAAGCCGTCACCGGCCTCGATCTGGTCGAGATCATGATTCGAATCGCGGCGGGCGAGAACTTGCCGCTGCGCCAGAAGGACGTTCGCCTGACCGGTTGGGCGATCGAAGCGCGCCTCTGCGCCGAGGATCCGCTACGCAATTTCCTGCCGTCGATCGGCCGCCTGACCCATTACCGGCCACCGCAGGACATCGAGGGCATCCGCATCGATTCCGGGGTCGTCGAGGGCGGCGACATCGGTATCCACTACGACCCGATGATCGCCAAGCTGATCGCCTTTGGCCGGAGCCGCGGGCAAGCGATCGCCCGGCTGCGCGGCGCGCTCGATGCGTTCCACATTCGCGGAATCAGCCATAATCTGAGTTTTCTCGCCGCCACCGTGGCGACCCGCCGTTTCGCCTCCGGGCGCTTGTCGACGAATTTCATCGACGAAGAATTCCCCGGCGGTTTTAGCGGCGTGCGCCCTTCGGTTGAACTCACACGCCAATTGCTGGCGCTCGCCGCCGCCATTCACCGTCAATGCATCGAGCGTGAGGCTTCGATCGACGGGCAATTGGTCGGTCATGGTCCGAAAATTCCCGAGGATTGGGTGGCCGTTCTCGGCGACGGGCAAAGATCGCTCAGCGTGGCGCCGGTGCCCGAAGGTTTCGATGTCGCCATGGACGACAGGGTTTTTACAGTGCGCGGGCATTGGACCTTTGGCTCGCCACTTTTCAGCGCCTCGGTCGATGGCGACATGATGACAGTTCAGGTGCAAAGGCGCCGGATCGGTTATCGCCTCCTTCATGGCGGGGTCGAGTTCGACGTCATGCTGTTCCCCGAGCGCACGGCCGAGCTGTGGCGGCTCATGCCGAAAAAGCGCGGCCGCGATACGACCCAGTTCCTCCTGTCGCCCATGCCCGGATTGCTCAAGGCCGTGGCCGTGAAACCGGGACAGGACGTCAAGGCAGGCGAGGAATTGGCAGTGGTCGAGGCGATGAAAATGGAAAACATCCTGCGCTCGGACCGCGATGGGCGCATCGCGCGGATCCACGCCCAGCCCGGCGCCAGCTTGGCGGTCGATCAGCCGATATTGGAATTCGCGTGACCGATCGCGAAAAGGCGGTAGCCGTCCGCATCGCGGGACGGGTCCAAGGTGTATGGTTTCGGGGTTGGACCGTCGATCGGGCCAATCGGCGCAAGGTGCGCGGCTGGGTCCGCAATCGCCGCGACGGTTCGGTCGAGGCGCTGTTCATCGGGCCCGCCGCCGCGGTTGACGAGATGGTTGAGCATTGCCGGCGCGGCCCGCCGGAGGCGAGGGTCGATTCCATCGACGTCGCCGCGGCCACGGACGACGGCAGCCTGACTTTTTTTCAGGCGCCGACGGCCTGAGTTATTTCCAGCACTCCACCGACAGCGTGAAGCCCTTGGCCAGATCGCCTATATCGGCGGCCCGCATTTCAGCGCCGCCGCGAGCGGTTTCATAGGGCACGCGGTTGGCGTCGAGGAATTTTCGCGCCGTTGTCGTCTTGATGGCGAAATTGACGTTTTGCGGAATGTCGCCGGTCGTCTGGGCGATCTTCAGGGCGTTGAGTTTGCTGACAACGACGCCCACGACGCTGCCGCTCATGTCGAGCAGCGGCCCGCCGCTATTGCCCGGCTGAACCGGGGCGGTGATCTGTAGATAGCGGGCGTCGTCGCGTAGGCCGGACAGCGCGCTGACCGCGCCGGTGGTAACGCTGGCGTCGGAGGACAGAAGCCCGCGCAACGGATAGCCGACGACGACCACGTCTTCGCCCGCCCGGATCGTCGAGCCGTCGCGAAACCGGGCATAGCCGGGCGCCGGGGACGGCAGCTTGAGCAACGCTAGATCATCGCCCTGGTTGAACGCGACGACCGCGACGGGCACGGCGGCGGCGGCGCCAGGCGGGCGGGCGCGTATTTCCTGGCAGCCGAGAATGACATGGTTGTTGGTCAAGATGTGACCGTCGCGGCTGATGACGATGCCGCTGCCGCTGCCTGTCATCGTCGGACCCGCGGTTCGAGGTCTTTCCTGAGTCGCCGGTTGTTGCGGCCGCACGCTCGGCGGAAGGACTGCGGTCGATCGACTCGCCTGGCCCGGCACGTTGAGCCCGGCCGCGGTGGCGGCGTCGCGCAGCCGCGCTAGCAAAGGCGCCGAGATTTGGCCATCCACGGGCAGCGCGACACGTTCCTGGAAGGCGCTGATGGCGGCGCGTGTCTTGGCGCCGAGCGTGCCGTCCGCGACACCGGGGTCGTAACCGAGGGCGGCCAACAAGGCCTGGGCTCCCCGTACCTGATCCGCCGAAACGCCGGCGGGATCGGACGGCGCCGCCAGAACCGGGTTTGGCGCTGCCGTCGCCGGCCGTGGCGCAGAAGCCGCCGGGGCGGCCGGCGCCGCGGCGACGGCCGGGGTTTCCGGTTGCGGCTGGAAAGCGGCGGCAATCTGCTGGCCCTGCGCGCGTTGCGCGGGGGTGAGCAATTTTGCGACCCGGTCGCGGTTTCCAACCGCTTGGTCGCGCGCCGGGCCTGCTGGGAAACGTGCGGCTGCCAGATTGAACCAGACATAGGCCTGGACATTGTCCTTAGGAAGTCCTTCACCGTTTGCGAAAAGGGCTCCCAGGCCATTCTGCCCATTGGGATCGCCTTGCTTTGCGGCCCGCTGAAACCACTTCGCCGCCTCCGCGGCGTTCTTGGGGCCTCCACGGCCACTCGCCAACTGACGAGCCAGATTGGATTGGGCCGCTGCGAGACCCTGGTCCGCAGCCCTACGGAACAAGTTGGTCGCTTCGGCGAAATCCTCGCCCACACCTAGACCGGTATTATAGAGCACGCCGAGATTGTTCTGCGCCGGCGCAAAGCCCTGCTCTGCGGATCGCCGATACCATTTCGCCGCTTCGACGTCGTTCTGCGCGGTACCGCGACCTTGGGCGTGAAGCAGACCGACATAATACTGCGCCGCGGCGTCGCCGGATTCCGAGAGCGGTCGTAATTCCCGCCATGCGGTGGCGTAGTCGCCCTGCTGCATCGCGACGACACCTTCCCTCAACCCGGCCGCAGCCGGGGAACAGATGGAAAGCAGAATCGCGAACCAAACAACGCGCTTCACGTCAGCATCTCCGAGAGTTGGCCAATTCCAACCCGAAATAATATCACAAATTGGGGGCGGTCTTGGAGCGTGGCGCCATGGCGCCACCGAAAATGGAGGGAAAAGTCTCGATTAGGGCCGAATCGACATCGGCTGAGCCGACCGGGATACCGAGATCGGTGAGCGATGTGACGCCATATCGTCCATCCTGCCGGATGCCACAGGGTACGATGCCGCGATAGTGCCGCAAGTCCGGGTCGACGTTAAGCGACAGGCCGTGAAAGCTCACCCAATGCCGGATGCGCACGCCGACCGCGCCGATCTTGTCCTCGCGACCGCCGCCGCGATCCACCCAGATGCCAACACGCCCGGGACGCCTTTCCCCCTTTACGTTGAAACGGGCCAGGGCGGCGATCATCCATGCCTCCAGGCCGGTGACAAAATGCCGGATGTCGCGGCCGCGCCGGCCGAGATCGAGGAGGACATAGGCAATACGTTGGCCGGGGCCGTGATAGGTGTACTGGCCCCCGCGGCCGCTGCGAAACACCGGCAGTTCATCCGGGGCGATCAAATCTCCGGGCCGGGCGCTGGTGCCGGCGGTGTAGAGCGCCGGATGGCTCAGAAGCCACACCAATTCCGGCGCTTCACCGGAACGAATGGCGGCTACCCGCGCTTCCATTTCGGCCACGGCGCCCGCGTAATCGACCGGCCGGTCGTCGATCCGCCACTCGATGTCACCTGATTGGATCATTTTCTCCGCGACGGCCTCCTGGGCCGCTTGCGGAGGGCGTGTCGATTTGCTATTCCCGGCGTCATCTAGCGACAGGGACGGAACGATGGGCGGATCGGTCATGGCTACGATCCGCGCGGGCGGTCGTGGCGGAACTGGTAGACGCGCAGCGTTGAGGTCGCTGTGGGAGCAATCCTGTGGAAGTTCGAGTCTTCTCGACCGCACCAAATTCGATAGCGCCGCTTTTGCGAAAGCTGTGCTTTGCCATTTGAACTCCTGACGCCCTTCGGCAGGTTGCGGCCTCTACCGGCCGCAACCCTCGCCGAGGCCCGCCGGGAGCCTCTAACACCGCTGGCGCGGGCGCGGCAAGTGCCGGTCGGCGATCGCCGCGTCGGGCCATGAGTGATATTCGGCCTTCGGATCCGTCGCCGCCTATGCCTACGGGCGAGGAGGAAGTCGGACTGAAGCCGGAGTTGATCGGGTCTGTCGCCGAGGCGCTGGCGGCGGGCGACATCGCCGCTGTCGAACGACTGGCCCGTTCCCTGCATTACGCCGACACCGCCGATCTGCTCGAAGGGCTGGGGCCGAGAGACCGGCACGCTTTCGTCGAGATCATCCGCGACCGTTTCGATCCGGAAGTTCTTCCGGAGCTCGACGAAACCGTTCGCGACGAGGTCGCTGAGCAACTCGGGACCGAGGTCCTCGCCGGAGCGATCGCCAGACTCGATTCCGACGACGCGCTTTATCTAATCGAGGGGCTGGAGGAAGGAAAACGGCGGCAGGTCCTGCAGAAAATCCCGGCGGCGCTGCGTAAGCAGCTCGAGGAGGGTCTGGCCTTTCCCGAGCGCAGCGCCGGCCGCCTCATGCAACGCGATTTTGTCGCCGTCCCGACGTTTTGGACGGTCGGCGACACCATCGACTACATGCGCGAGAGCGCCGATCTTCCGGAAGAATTCTACGATCTCTTCGTCGTCGACGCCAAACATCGACCGATCGGCACCGTCGCGCTCAACCGCCTGCTCCGCACCAAACGGCCGGTCAAGATCGGCGAGATCATCGAGGCCGAGATGAAGGCCGTGCCAGTGACGATGGACCAGGAAGATGTCGTCTTTCTCTTCAAGCGGCACGATTTGGTTTCGGCCCCCGTTGTCGATCATTTCGGCCGATTGGTCGGCACCGTGACCGTCGACGACGTTGTCGACGTCATCGAAGAGGAAGCGGAAGAAGACCTGATGCGCCTGGGCGGCGTCAGCGAAAGCGACATCCACACTCTCGCCTTCGACACCGCGCGTGGCCGCATCCGTTGGCTGCTGGTGACGCTGATCAACACGGTCATCGCGTCCACCGTTATCCTTCAATTCACGGCGGCCATCGACCGCATCGTCGCGCTGGCGGTGTTAATGCCGATCGTCGCCGCGATGGGCGGCAACGCCGGGATGCAGGTGGTGACGGTGACGGTGCGGGCGCTTGCGACGCGCGCCCTGACGCCGGCCAACGCCGCGCGCGTCGTGGTGAAGGAGTTGTCGGTCGGCGCGCTGAACGGCGTGGTTTTCGCCGCCATCATCGGCAGTGGCGCCGGATTCTGGTTCGACGATGCGAAACTCGGCGGCGTCCTCGCCGCGGCCATGGTTTTCAACATGGTCTGGGCCGGTTTCGCGGGAATCGCCATCCCGCTCGCCATCGACCGGTTCGATCTCGACCCCGCGGTCAGCGCGGGGCCGTTTCTGACCACGACGACCGACGTGCTCGGCTTTTTCTCGTTCCTCGGTTTGGCGACGTGGCTGCTTCTGTGACCGGGCTCGCCCGACCGCCATCTTGAACACAGGTTCGGTTCGCAAGCTGCCGCAGTCGTCGGCGTCTTCATAGCCGGCGGCGATGGCGAAGATGCGGAATCGGATCATCTCGGCGAGGGTGTGCTCGACCCGCGCGGCATCGCGCCCATCGGGCAGGCA
>SHVT01000049.1 GCA_009694125.1 Rhodospirillaceae bacterium
GCGTTCCGCCAGAAGATCTTCGACGTCGCGGAAGCTGAGGGTGAACCGGAGATAGAGCCAGATCGCGCGGTCAATGATCTCAGGCGGGAACCGGTAGCCGCTGTAGCTGATTTTCTTCATCCATTTGACTACCGGAGGGCCAGAGTGGTTGCAAGCCAGCTATCAACGTGACAATGCCATTGCGATCGTTAATTCTTTTGTTTCAAGCTGCGGCGGACGGTGCCGCGGCGATTGTCTGGCGCAGACCAACCGCCAGCGGCGTATCCGCGGCGACGCCCAGCCCGGCGATCGCACGCCGCGGGTCGCCAAGGGAGGCGCGGATGTCGCCGGGTCGTTCTGGCTCAAAGCGAAATTTTTCCGGCAGGCCAAGGACTCCGGCCATCGTCTTGGCCAGACTTAGGACGGAAATGGCCCTTCCGGTGCAAACATTGAAGACCGGGGCCGCCATCGAGGCGTGTTTCATGCCGGCGATCAGATGCCGGAGGGTGTCCGCAACATACACGAAATCGCGGGTTTGCCCGCCATCGCCATGGATCAAGGGGGGCTCGCCGCGCGCAAATTTCCCGGCAAAAACCGAAATCACGCCGGAATACGGCGAAGCCGGATCCTGGCGCGGTCCGTAGATGTTGAAGAACCGGAGGCCAAGCACCGGAACCTGGTGGACTCGGCCGGCAATGGCCGCATGCAGCTCGCAGCCCAGCTTGTCGGCGCCATAGGCCGAAAGCGGTCGCGGCGCCGCGGATTCGTTCAACGGCAGATCCGGATTGTCGCCGTAAATCGCGGCGGAAGACGCGTAGACCACCGGAATGGTCTGCGTGGCCCTCGCTTTGCGGGCGGCGTCGAACACAGCGATTGTGCCGCTCAAATTGATGCGGTGGGCGCCGGTCCAGTCCTCGGTGGAGCGCATGACCGATGCAATCGCGGCGAGGTGAAAGCAGCCATCCACATCGGACATCGCGCTGCGCACCGCGCCGGGGCGCGCAACATCGTCGATCAGAACCTCGGCCTCGCGCGGCGCGTGCTCCAGCCTGCCCGTCGAAAGATCATCGAGAATGCGGACGCGATGACCCGCCGCGATCAGCGCATCGGCCAGGTGCGAGCCGATGAATCCGCACCCGCCGGTGATGAGGTAGGTTGCCACGATTCGCTCCGAGCCGGCCGTTGCGGCCGCATTTCTTCGGGACCCAATTATCCTTTGATTTCCGTCTATTAGACGGCGCGGGCGCGAAGGTCAATCCCACATTACGGTGAGCGGGCCGCTCTTGTACCCTGGGCACTCAGGAGGCGCGGGCCGCGTTGCCGTCCAGGCGCTGGCCGGCCACCCGCCGAATATGGCCGCTGAGATGGGTGTTCTCCGCAAGCAGCCGCCGAAAATCGCGGGCACGCAGTTCCAACAATTTGCAATAACCCAGCGCCCGAACACTTGCGCTTCGCGGCTTATTGGTCAAAAGGGCGATTTCGCCAAAAAAATCGCCATTGCCCAGCCGGACCGGGTTTGGGCGGACGCTGACTTCGACCGCGCCCGAAGAAATAAAATACATCGCATCGCCCGGTTCGCCCGCGGTCACGATTGTTTCCCCAGGCAAGGCGATGCGCGGCCGCAGCATGGTGGCGATCTCGGCGCACCGGGTGGGTTCAAGACCGGCGAACAAGGGTACGCGCGCGATCAAGGCCACCGTATCGATGCCAAGATCGAGCCGTGGCCTCCGATCAAAGTCCTGCCGGCGCGTCCGCACGGTTTGTTCGAGATGGTTGAAGACATCCTGGCTGATGACCGAATCCGACAGCATTTGCCGGTACCCGTACTCCTCGAGATTCAGCGCGACCCGCCCGAGATAGCCGGATTCCAGCGTTCGGGCATAATCGGGGTATTGCAGCCTGAGCGCCTCAAGGGCCTGGTTGGTCGACTCAAGACGGCGCGACAGAACCTCGCGCAACCGGTCCGCGGTCGCGCGGTCGAGGAGGGCCGTGACCTTGTGGCATTGTGAGCGAGATTTTCCCGGATCACCCATCGCATGACCAACAGGATCTCGAAACGATCGGCAAGTTGTTTGGCCAGCAATCCGGTCAGGCCAAGCCGCCGCTGGACCTCCAGCGCCAGGCGGAACCCGCGGGAAAAGGCGAGAATCCGGCCGGAAGCGGCTTCGTAACCTTCGCGGCCTCCGGCCTTGACGCCGTCGAGCAGCCTGCCCGTCTGCGCGACCAGGCCGCGGACAACACGCCGTGAGATCGTGCCTTCGCGGAAGTGGCGGAGGTACAGCTCCTCCTCATGGGACGCCAGCATGGAGAGCCCGATGTAAAGTCGGTCGGCTTCCGGCATTTGGTCGCAGTCCTGAAGCACGGCCTCGGCCTGGTTGAGGCGCGTCCGATAGTGCGACGCCACCTCCATGGCGGCCGATGGATCGAGCCGATAGTTGCGCGCGGCCGCGGCGACACGGTCGTTGATCGACGCCAGCGACAACACCATGGCGCGGTCGCGCAGGGCCCGGTCGGCGGGGGAGAGCCGATCCACGCCGAGGACGCGGATGAGCAGGCGCAGCGTCGTGCCGTTCACGACCAGGGTGAACAGGACGAAACCCGTCGTCAGCAAGGCGACGGCGTGCCGGATCTCCGGTGTCATCATCGGCGTATCGATCGCCGCCAGCGCGATGGTCAGGGAAATCGCCCCACGCAAGCCGCCCCACAGGAAACTGCCTTATAGGGGCCGCTCACTTTCTGCCCGAGGCCCAACCCGCTCAAAGCCGGCAGCAATCCGTACAGAACGGCGGCTCGCGCGGCGAGCGCCGCGACGATAACAACGCCGAGAAGATAGAGGTCCACGGCATTGATGCCGAAATCGAAGACCAGACGCGGGATCAACATCGCGGCGAGAAGGAAAATGAGGGAATTGGCCCAATAACCCATCTGATGCCAGGTCTCGACCAAGCTGTCCCAGGTATCGGGCGAGATCTGGGTGCGGCCGTACGACCCCACGACCAAAGCCGCGCTCACCACCGCGACGACGCCGGAGACATGAAGGTAGCGTTCGGCCAGGACGAAGGCCAAATAGGCCAGCGCCACCGTCAGGTTGATCTCGGCCACGCGCGATCCGCGCAGGATGGGAACCACGGCGCAGGCGGCGCGGCCTAAGGCAAAACCGACGGTGGCGCCGCCGCCGAAGGCCGCGGCGAAGTCCGATATGGCGGTGGCGAAATCGGGCCGCAGGCCCTCGCGCAGCAGAGCCAGGAGGAGGCCGACGAGGACAAGTGCCGCGGCATCGTTGAACAGGCTCTCGCCTTCGACCAGGATACGGAGGCGGCGGGGCGCGCCGATGTCACGGAAGACTCCGACCACGCTGCCGGCATCCGTCGGCGAGATGATGGCGCCGATCAGAAGGCAGATGACCAGACCGAGGCCCGAGACCGCGGCGAGCGCGAACCCGACGGTGGCGGTGCAGACGACAACGGCGACAACCGCGAGCAGAAGGATGGGGGCGACGTCATCCATTAACCGGCGGATGTCGATGGTCACCGCCGCCTCGAACAGCAAGGTCGGCAGGAAAACGTAGAGCAGGACCTCGGCGCTGAAGCCGAAATTGCCAATTGCGCGCATGAAATCGGGCAGCAGACCGACCGGGACGATTTGCGGATTGAGCACGGAAATCGCGCCCAGCGCGCAGCCCATCGCGGCGAGCAGCACGGTATAGGGGAGGTTCAATCGTTCCGCGAGCGGCGACAACAGGCTGCCGACGATCAACAGGCCAGTGAAGCCAAGGACGGTAAGTTCGATGTCGATCATCGCCGGGGGCCTGGGCCCTGGGTCAATCGCCTATGATTTCCCAGCCGGCGCGCCGCGCCGTGCTGGCCAGCAACCGATCCGGCCACACCGCGATCGGCTTGCCCACCGCCCTCAACAAGGGCAGATCGTGGGAAGAATCGGCATAAGCGACACAATCGCCCAAGCTCACCCCGATGGACGCGCACAGCTCCTGGGCGCGCGATACTTTTTCTTCCGCGAAGGGATGGCTGAGGGGCGCGCCGTCGGTAAACCGGCCGGATTCACTGGCGCACCGGGTCGCACTCCATGCCGTCGCGCCGATGCGGCGGGCGAGCGGCTCGGCGAGCACGTCCAGAGTGCCGGTCAGCAGCGCGATCGGTTCACGCCGGCGCCGGTGCGATTCCAGCCGGCGCAGAACCGATGCGCGCATCCGCGGCGCTACTTCCTCGCCGATGAAGGCTTCCGCGTGCGCGACGACGGCGCCGATCGGCAGCCCGGCGAGATAGGCCTTGTTGCGCCGCATATCAACACGGCCGTCCCGTGAGGCTTGCGCGAGCGCAAAGCGCAAGGCCGAGGCGATCTGCCCTGCCCCGATTAGACGCCGGCGGGCGAGATAGGCGAAAAACAACCGCTCGCAGCTCGGTACGCCCACCAAGGTGCCATCGACATCGACCAAGGCGCAGGACACCTACGGCCGCGCCGATTTCGGCCTAGGAACGATGCCGTGGGCGCCCAGGCATTCGACGACAACCGGAACGCCGCGAGCGACGCAGAGAACGACAGAGGCGAAGACGAGCAGATCGGCCACGATCGTCGCGGGTGCCGACCATTGCTCCCACAACGCCGGGAAAACCTCCGGCATTGGTTGCAGCAGGAACAGCCAGGCAAACGTCGCCGCCTTGATCGCACCATAAGCGCCGCGCATGAAACGGCCCGAAACCAGTATTCGGCCCCAGCGCGAGCGCATCATGCCGAACACCGTCTCACCCTCGGCGACGGCGTGATAACGGATCGAATCGACGACCACGCCGCGGGTCACGAACAGAAGCGCCACCCAGAGCGGCACGAGGCCGAGAAAAGCGAGGACCATCCACAGGACGTTCTCCACGATGCGGTCGACAACGATGTCGAAGATCGACCCGAACGTGGATTCTTCACCGCGCAACCGCGCGACGAATCCATCGAGTCCATCCAAAGCGATGATGAGGATCAACAGGGGAGCGTCGATCAGTTGCCACGCCGGCGGCGCCCGCAATGCGAGCGCAACCAGGACGAACAGAAGCAGAAAGCGCGCCAGGGTGATGAGGTTGGCCATGACCGATCCGGAACTCGCCCGCGGCATTATGACCGCGCCGCGCCACTGCGGCAACTGAGCGGCAAAGCGAGTTCCGCGCCGGGATTGGCGGCGCGTCGGCCGGCGCTGGCCACCGCATTCGCCAGAACCCGAAAAGCCCGGGCAAGCCGGCGTGGCTGCCCGGCTATTCCGCGGCGGCGGCGTGCCTCGCCACGGATGACGGTTGCTCGGACTCCATGGCGCTGAGCCGCTGGGCGATGGCGTTGATCGGTCGGGTGAAGCGGGCGAGCATCAGGTAAAGCGACGGAATGATAAACAAGGTCAACACGGTCGACAGAGTGATGCCGCCAATGATGACGGTGGCGATGGCTTTGCGGCTCTCGGCGCCGGCGCCGGCCCCCATCGCCAGCGGCAAGGCGCCGAAGACGGTGGCGATGCTCGTCATCAGAATCGGGCGCAGCCGTGCCGCCGCGGCGTTGACGACGGCCGATCGGATATCGTGCCCCTGGTCGCGCAGCTGGTTGGCGAATTCGACAATTAGAATGCCGTTCTTGGCCATGAGGCCGATCAACAGAATCATGCCGATCTGGCTGTAGACGTTAAGGCTCATGCCGGCAAAATACAGGCCGGCCAGCCCACCCGTGACCGCGAGCGGCACGGCCAACATGATGATCAGCGGGTGGATGAAACTTTCAAACTGGGCGGCGAGCACCAGAAAGACGACCAGCAACGCCAAGCCAAAGGTGATGTAGAGGCTGTTGGTTGTTTCCTTGAATGTGCGGGATTGTCCCGTATACCGCGTGCGCGCTTCGGCGGGCAGCTCCTCGGCGATGATCTTGTCCATATAGTCGAGCGCCTCGCCAAGCGAGTAGTCGGGGGCGATGGACGCCGACACCGTGATCGAGCGCATGCGGTCGAAGCGGTTCAGCTCTTGCGGGCCCGCGGCTTCCTGGAGCATGACGAGGTTGCTCAAGGGGATCAGTTGATTGGTTGTCGTCGAGCGCACGAAGACGTTGGTCAGGTCGTTGGGCGAAGCGCGGTCGGGCGCCACCGCCTGGGCGATGATGGAATATTCCTCCCCGCGATCGACGAAGGCGCTCATCGATTCGGCGCCGAAAAGTACCTTCAGCGTGCGGCCGATCTGGTCAATCGAGACGCCGAGGTCGGAGGATTTGAGCCTATCGATGGTGACGCGCAATTCCGGCTTGTTTTCGCGGAAATTCGAATCGAGGTTCACGATTTTCGGGTTCTCGGAGGCGCGCAGGATCAGGCGGTCGCGCCATTCCTTGAGCGTATCGTAATCGGGCCCGCCAAGTGCGATCTGCACGCCCGCGCCGAAACCGCGATTGCCGAGGCTGGGCGGATTGGTCGCGGAAACGCGCACGCCGGGAACGGCCTGTAGCTTCGGCACGATTTCCCGAACAATGTCCTGTTGCGAGCGCGTGCGCTCGTTCCATGGCTTCAGCCGCACGATGAGGAAGGCCGAATTGACCTGCCCGCCCTGTCCGCCGAGGGTGCCGTAGACCATGTTGGCGACGCCCTGATCGACGAGCGGCTGGACGATCTTCTCGACCTCGATCACCGCTTCGCGGGTATAGGCCAGGCTCGATCCCTCCGGCGCGTTGATCGGCATGACGAACTGTCCCCGGTCTTCCGTTGGCGCGAATTCCCGGGGAATGACGGAGAACAACTGAAAGGCGAGGAGCGAGGTGCCCAGGCCGATGGCGAGCACGATCAGGTTGGCGTTCAGCGCCTTGCCAAGCATCCAGCGATAGCCGTTGATCATGCCGTCGAAGACAGGCTGGGTCAGCCGCACAAGCGTGCTTTCATGGCTATGGTCGGTCAGGAATTTCGAACACATCATGGGTGTCAACGTCAGCGACACCAGGCACGAGAACACCACCGAAGCCGCCAGCGATAGGCCGAATTCGCTGAACAGGCGGCCGGTGCTCCCCTCCATGAACGAGATCGGCACGAACACGGAGACCAGAACGAGCGTCGTGGCGATGACCGCGAAGGTGATCTGTCGCGCCCCGCGAACGGCGGCGAGCAGCGGCGGTTCGCCTTCCTCGATGCGTCGGTGGATGTTTTCCAGCACGACGATCGCGTCGTCGACGACGATGCCGATGGCCAATACCAGCGCCAACATGGTCAGCACGTTGACGGAATAGCCGAGCGACGCAGTGACGATGAACGAGGCGATCACCGAAACCGGGATCGCCACGGTTGGGATCATCGTGGCGCGAACCGAGCGTAAGAAAATGAAAATGATGCCGGTAACCATCACCAGGCCGATGGCCAGGGCCTCATAGACCTGGTTCATCGACTCACGGATGAACACTGATTCGTCATAGCCGATATCGACAGCGATGCCGGGCGGCAACGAGGCCTTGAGTTTCTCCATCTCTTCCTTGGCCGCGTCGGCCACTTCGAGCGTGTTGGCGGTGGCCTGGCGGCTGACGCCGACGCTGATCGATGGCTTGCCGTTGGCGCGGGCCTCGCTGCGGTTGTCCTCGGGGCCGATCTCAACGTTGGCGATCTCTCCCAGCCGGATTTGGTAACCGCCGCGGTTGGCGACCACGATATTGGAGAGCTGGTCGGGCGTTCGCAGCCGCGTGTCCGCGCGGATCGAAAACTCGCGCGCCTTGGATTCGATACGGCCCGCCGGCATTTCCATGTTCTGGCGCCGGATCGACGTCGCCACGTCGTCGACGGTGATGGCGCGTGCCGCCATGGCATTGCGGTCGAGCCAGATCCGCATGGCTTGGCGGCGTTGGCCGAAGATGTTCACCTGGGCGACGCCGGGCAGGATGGAAAGCTGATCGACGAGCTGGCGCCCGACGATGTCGGACAATTCGATATGGCTGAAACGGTCGCTGGTGAAGGTAAAGGCGACGATCGCCTGGGCATCGGCGTCCTGTTTGCGGACCACCGGTGCTTCGGCGCCGTCGGGCAGCCGGCCAACCGCGCGCGAGACCTTGTCGCGCACGTCGTTGGCCGCCGATTCCATATTGCGGCTCAATTCGAATTCGATGTTGACGTTGGATCTTTCCTCACGGCTCGACGACGTGACGGTCTTGATTCCCTCGATGCCGGCGACCGCCGATTCGACGACCTGCGTCACCTGGGATTCGACGACCTCGCCGGAAGCACCGCGATAGATGGTCTGGATCGATACGAAGGGCGGATCGACGTTGGGATATTCGCGTACGGCCATGCGCGTATAGGCAGCGCTGCCAAGCACGATCAACATGAGGCTGATGACCGTGGCGAAGACCGGCCGCCGTATCGAAATGTCTGACAACACCATGGAAGGGACTCCTAGGCGTTAGGGCGAGGGCCACGGGGGGCGCCGCCATTGGGATTGCCGCTGCCCGGGCTGCGGGCGTTCGGGGGTTCCGTCGCTGCGCCGCGCACGCTGACGGCCTGCCCGTCGCGGATTTTCTGGATGCCGCGCGTGACCACCACATCGCCCGCGACGAGCCCGCTGGCGATCTCGATTTCGCCGGGCAGGCGCCGGCCGAGATGAACCTCGGTCTTGATCGCGCGCCCGTCGCGAACGGCAAACACATATTGCTTGATGCCTTCGGGCAGCAGCGCCTCCTCGGGGATCAACACGGCATTTGCGCGCCGGCCCAGGGACAGCTCGACGGTCATGAACATGCCGGGCTTTAGCGCTTCGTCGGTGTTGTCAAAGACGGCGTTGGTGCGCACCGACCGGGTCACCGCATCCACCCGGGTGTCGACTGTGGTCACCGTGCCGGTGAAGGTTCGGGCGCCATGGGCGGCCGTGCGGGCGACGACGGCGAGCCCAGGCTTGAGCGCGGCCAGCACTATCTCGGGCACGGAAAATTCGATCTTGATCTTGGAAACGTCGTCGAGCGTGGTTATGGCGGTGCCCGGTTGAACCAACGCCCCAGGGCTGACCTGGCGCATGCCGACGCGGCCGTCAAACGGTGCTGTCAGGCGAATATCGCCCAGGCGTGCTTCAGAGGCCTTCACCTGTGCGTCGGCGGAACGGAATTGAGCGTCCAGAGCATCCACGGTCGCCTGCGAAGCATTGCCGGCCGTGCGAAGTTGGCGGGCACGTTCCAGCTTTTGGCCGACGTCATCGCGCTGCGCCCGCATCTGGTCGAGATTGGCGCGCCTTTCCTGCGACTCGAATTCGATGAGGGGCGCTCCGGCCTTCACTTTTTGGCCTTCGGCGACCAGTACCGCGAAGATCGTACCGGTCTGTTTGGCGGTGATTGTGACGGCTTCGTTCGAGCGAGCGGTGCCGACCGCCTCGATCGAATCGACAACCTCACCCACGCGGGCGGCAGCGGCCTCGACCTGAAGCGCCGGCGCCTGCGGCCTGCCGCCGCCGCGCGCCGCCACCGGGTTGGCTGCGGTTGCGTTCTGTTTCCAAAGGTACCAGCCGCCGCCAGCCGTGCCGACCAAGGCCGTCAAAATGATCGCTTGAGTCAGAATTCTCATCTTTCGTTTCGGCTCCCGGCCGCCGGCGTCAAACGACGCATAATATGAAGTGCCAACCCTTCGGGCCGTTGCCTAGACGGTGTCGAAAATCCGACCGAACTCATTGCAACGATAAAACTCGCGGCAACCATAGCTTTCCGGCGGCGAAAGGGGAAGAGAGGGCGCCCTTACCCGGCCATTCCTGCACCCAGAACATTACACTAATGCGTTACACGAGATTCAAGACTGAGCCCTGCGGCCCCACATGTCCTCGCGCCGTAGCGCCATTGCCGGTGGCGCTTCGGTGGTTCGGGCCGGCGCCGGCCGCGCTGGCCTTGGGCCCGGTGGCCTGGCAAAATAGGCTATGGCGACCTTGATTCTGACCCATCCGGCCTGTCTCGAACACGATGCCGGCCCCGGCCACCCCGAGCGGCCGCAGCGCTTGCTTGCGATCATGGAAGCGCTAGCGGAAGACGAATTCGCCGTGCTCACCCGGCGGGAGGCGCCGCGGGCGGACAGGGAGCTGCTCCGACTCGCCCATCCCGAAAGCCACATCGACCATGTCCTGGGGTCCGTTCCGGCCTCTGGTTATCGTGCGCTGGACGGCGATACCGTGTTGTCACCCGGCTCGGGGGAGGCGGCCTTGCGCGCGGCCGGGGCGGTGGCGGCGGCGGTCGATGCGGTCATGGCCGGGGATTTCGTCAATGCCTTTTGCGCGGTGAGACCGCCCGGCCACCACGCCGAACCCGGCCGCGCGATGGGGTTCTGCCTGTTCAACAACATCGCCATCGGCGCCCTTCATGCACGCGTTCGACATGGGTTGGCGCGTGTCGCGGTAGTCGATTTCGACGTCCATCACGGCAATGGCACGCAGGCGATATTCGAACGTGACCCCTCGCTGTTCTATGGCTCGTCGCACCAATCGCCGCTTTATCCGGGCACTGGCGCGCAAAGCGAACGCGGGGTCGGCAATATCGTCAACGTGCCGTTGCGCGCCCACACAGAATCGGCGGGGTTTCGTCAAGCTGTGGCGTCACAGCTGCTACCGGCGTTGGGGTCGTTTGCACCGGACATGATCCTGATTTCCGCCGGGTTCGATGCCCACACTGACGATCCGCTGGCCGCGCTCGATCTGGTCGAGGCCGACTATTTCTGGATCACTGCTGAACTGGTTGGGCTCGCCCGGCGCCTGTGCCGTGGTCGCATTGTTTCCGCTCTTGAGGGGGGCTACCACCTGCCGGCGTTGGCCGCGAGCGTCGCGGCCCATATCCGCGCACTGATGGCGGCCTAAGCCTAATTCCCGGCGCCAACGGCTTTATTCGACGCTGCTGGGTTCCGGTGTCGGGTGCGTCACCACGCAGCGGCTCGCCGGGAAGATCGCCGTCACGGCTGTTCCCTTGCCGACGGTGCTGGTTACGCGCAATTCGCCGCCATGGGCGACCACGAGCGCCTTGGTCAAGGGTAGACCGAGCCCCGTCCCCGCATATTTCGTGCGCAGCGCGTTGTTGAGCTGGCCGAAGGGGGTCAGCGCCTTCGGTATGTCCTCCGGTGTCATGCCGATGCCCGGGTCGATCACCGACAGCACGAACTCGCCCTCAGGGCCGATTTCGGCATGCACGATGGTGTTGCCGCCGGCGGGCGTGAATTTCACGGCGTTCGACAACAGGTTCAAGAGGATCTGACTCATCCGCCGCTCATCGACCATGAGATGCGGCATTTCGTCGGGTAGTGAAGCCGAAAGGTTGACATTGGCAATGCGGGCGCGCGGCTCCACCAGCCGCAAACAGGCATCCACAAGAGAGGCAATGTCGACCTCGGATTCGACCAGATCCATGCGGCCCGCTTCGACCTTTGCGAGATCGAGAAGATCGTTGACCAGATCAAGCAGATGGCTCCCGCTATCGAAAATGTCGCGGATGTAGTCGCGATACCGTGGGGCGCCGAGCGGGCCGAACATTTCCCGCAACATGATTTCGGAAAAGCCGATGACCGCGTTGAGCGGCGTCCGCAATTCGTGGCTCATATTGGCGAGGAAGTCCGATTTCGTGCGGTTCGCCGTTTCCGCCTGTTCCTTCGCGGCTTGCAATGCCTCCTCGAAACGCGCGCGTTCGGTTACGTCGTTGTACAGCGTGACGAAACCGCCGCCCGGCATCAGGCTGCGGCTGATCTCGAAGACACGCCCGTCGTCGAGTCGGGCGGCCCGCACGGCAATGGCGCCGGGGTGCGCGGCGGCCAGGCGGCGGGCCACGTCGGCCTCGTCCTCGAATGTGCCGAATCGGCCATGCGCCGCTTGAAAGCGCAGGATTTCCGCGGCCGGCGTGCCAACCTTGGCGATCTCGGGCGGCAGCGCGAAATAATCGACGTACCGTTGGTTCCAGGCCGCGAGCCGCAACTCCTTGTCGAACACGCTTACCGCCTCGCCCATCGACTCCAACGTCGTCTCAAGCAATGCGGTTTTCGCGGCCAGCATCTGCTCGCGATGCTGGTGTTCGGTGATGTCGGTCCACACCGTGATTGTGCCGCCGTCGCTGGTCTTCGATTCGTTGATCCGCCACCACTGGCTGCCATCGGCATAGCCGGATTCTCTTTGGCCCACCGGGTTCTTGTGCCAAGCCAGACGCGCCCGAAGGAAGTCCTCGACCTTGTTCGAGCCGAGGGCATAGGTCTCGCGCCTGGCCACTGTGGCGAGAATGTCGCCGTAGCGGGCGCCCGGCACCATCAGATCCGCCGACGCCGGAAGCATCGTGTAAGAGCGCCGATTGGCGAGCACGAGCCGGTCGGACGCGTCCCACAAGGCCATGCCCTCGGGCAGCGACTCGATGATTTTTTGTAGCCGCGCCTCCGCCGTCGCCGCTCGCACCTCGGCCGCGCGGCGACGTTTGACGCTACGCCACGAGAGGAGCGCCAGGCCGGCGAACGCCAGGATCGCGCCGAGTGCTGCCCCTATCCACAGAGTCGAACCGTCCGCCATCGGGCAGTCATTCGTCGTAGGAGATCAGCGAGGTAAACGGCACGTCCAGCCGCGACCGACCGTTGAGGAACGCAAGCTCGATGATGCAGGCCGCCGCGCGGACGTCGCCACCCACGCTGCGCAGCAGCGAAACCGCCGCGCTCAACGTGCCACCCGTGGCCAGAAGGTCGTCGAGGACGACAACCCGTTGGCCCGGCCTCACGGCGTTCGCTTGGATTTCGATCGTGTCGCTTCCGTATTCCAGCGCGTAGCTGAACGGCACGGTCGGACCCGGCAGCTTGCCGCGTTTGCGGACCATGACGAATCCACAATTCAGCGCCAGGGCGAGTGGCGCCATGACCAGGAAGCCGCGCGATTCGATACCCGCCAGCACCTCCGGGCGGTGGGGCGCGACCAAGGCGGCGAGGCGATCGATGGTGGTGCGCCAGGCGCCGGGATGGGCGAGAAGCGTGGAGATGTCGTAAAACAGGATCCCAGGCTTCGGGAAATCGGGAATTTGCCGGATATGATCTTTTATGTTCATCCTTCGAAACCCTGTTGTTGGCCGCCTTGCGCGGCTGCGGACGATGCTATCGGCGGCCCAGTTTTGGCACAACCATAAGCCCAGTCTCGCCAACCCGCTTGATTGCACCCTTGCTCCTGGGCACGCGACGCTGCCGGCTCGTTGGCCGGCTGGTTGATTGTCGCAAATTCGCACCCTGAGAAGGGAATACAAAAGGATGACAAACGTTTATTCCCAACCAACATGAACACGTCACGATGCCGTGATCGCGGTGCGAATTTGGGCTCGGGCGCGCTATATCTGCGCGAACCCATTCTTGGCCGAGGACAGCGAGGGTCTTCGCGCTATAATGTCACGGCGGTCGCGCCGCGCACGCCGCCCGATACGCCGCGGAGAGAACGATGCAACTGACCGATCAATTGGCCGCGAAACTGTTGGCTCACATCATCAAGGAATTGGGCATGGCGTTGGCCGAAACCCTATGCACGCAACCGGACCGCAAGCTGGTCCGGTCCATGATCGATGGGGCAAAGTCCAATCTCGCCGAATTCGAGGACGCGTATTTCGGCGAAGAGGCGGGTGTTCGTAGTGACGCCGCGGCGAAGGCGTGACGGCCGCCAGGCGGGAATGGAAACGTGAAAGGCAGGAAATGATGGCGATCAACCGGATGATGATGTGGCTGGCCGCTTTCACAATCGGCGCGCTGCTGCTCGCGTCGGGGCCCGGCTCCGCGGAGCCCTGGGACGACCATTTGACCGCGGCCGGGGCGGCGTTCCGTTCCGGCAAGCCGGCGGAGGCTGAGAAACACTATCTCAGCGCGCTGAAGGAAGCCGAGGCATTCGGGCCGGACGACGTCCGTCTGGGCGCCACGCTCGACCAGCTTGCCGCGGCCTATATGGCGCAGGACAAAGCCGCCGACGCGGAAAAGGCACTTCGCCGCGCCCTTCCGATCTGGGAGAAGATTTTTGGCGCGATGCCCGACATGCAACCCGTCATCTCGGAGAAACTCGACCTTTTGATCGAGACGCTGGACGCGCAGAAGAAATACGGCGATGTCGAATCCCTCGTGAAGCGATCGCTGGGGATCACGGAGGAGTTGCTCGGTCCCAACCATATCCAGATGGCCGAAAAGCTTGAGAACTTCGCGCCCGTGCTGCGCGGCGCGGGCATGGCGGCCGAGGCCAAGGCGATGGAAACGCGCGCGAAGTCAATCCGCGTTGGTCGCGCCAACAATATCGGGGAGGATTGACCCCGGCTGGCTGCCGATTTCGGTCTCGGCCTCGATCGGCGCGCGGCTGCTCGACGGGCCCTTATCCCGCATTGGGCCTTGACGGTGGCGGGTTTAGGCCTCATGTATGAGCGGTACTGATTTCTCGCGATTGCGCGATCCGTCGCCCGAATCCTCGTGGCGGCCTTCGTCTCGAGACAATCCTCGAAACTTCGTCTTCCCCTAGCGCACGGGAATTGGCGACTCGCCTTTGGGCATACCGCGTCATGGAATGACGCACGCCCCCCGGCGCATAAGGACCACCACCTAAGTGACAAATGTCTCCTTCCGCGAACTCGGCATCGCCGAGCCGCTTCTGTTTGCCCTGCAAGCCGAAAATTACGTCAATCCCACCCCCATTCAAGCCCAGGCCATTCCGCATTTGCTGGCCGGCAAGGACGTTCTAGGCATAGCCCAGACCGGCACCGGCAAGACCGCCGCCTTTGGGCTTCCCATCCTTCAGCGTTTGGCGGCGACGCCGGGCAAGGCCGTGCCGAAATCGGCGCGCGCCCTGATCCTGGCGCCGACGCGGGAACTCGTCCTGCAAATCGCCGAAAATCTGCGGACCTATGGGCGACGCCTCCAGCTTCGCCACGCTGCGGTTCTCGGCGGTGTTGGCCTTTATCCGCAAATCAAGGCGCTCGCGCGCGGCGTCGATGTGTTGGTGGCCACCCCCGGGCGACTGCTCGATCTCGCCAAGCAGGGCCATGTTCGGTTCGATCAAGTCGGCTTCTTCGTGCTCGACGAGGCCGACCGGATGCTCGACATGGGATTCATCAGGGATGTTCGCAAGATCGTTGGCGCCCTACCGCGGACGCGGCAGTCGCTGTTGTTCTCGGCCACGATGCCGGGCGACGTGGCGGCATTGGCGAGCGAGATGTTGCGCGACCCCGTGCGTGTGGCCGTGACCCCGGTGGGGGCGGTTACGCTCGACGCCGTCGACCAGCGCGTTTACTTCGTCGAAGCGGCGGCCAAGCGGGCGCTTTTGTCCCGGCTCCTCGCCGATCCCAGCCTATCGCGCGTCATTGTCTTCACGCGGACCAAACACGGCGCCGACCGCGTTGCCGGCATCCTCGAAAAGGCCGCGATTTCCGTGGCCGCGATCCACGGCAATAAGTCACAGGGCGCACGCCAGCGCGCGCTCGACGGGTTCCGTGCCGGCGGCACGCGAGTCCTCGTCGCGACCGATATCGCCTCGCGCGGCATCGACGTCGACGATGTCACGCATGTCATCAATTTCGAGATGCCGAACGTGCCGGAGAACTACGTTCACCGCATCGGCCGCACGGCGCGGGCCGGTGCCAGGGGCATCGCCATTTCGTTCTGCGATTCGAGCGAACGCCCTTTTCTGCGCGATATCGAAGGCCTGACCCGCCGGCGGCTCGCCCGCCCGGAGGGAGAGCCCAAACATTCCGCCCCGGCGCCGCGCCAGGCCGAACAACGCCACCCGCGACAGCCCGAATCGCAGCGGCGCCGCACGCCGCACCGCGGGCAGAATCGCCGGTTCCATCCCGCGCCTTCTTCCCCCCAAGCCTGACGGAGAGACCGAGCCATGCTTGTCTATGTCCGTGACAATGATGTCGGCAGCGCGCTGCGCGTGCTCAAGAAGAAGATGCAGCGCGAAGGCACCTTCCG
>SHVT01000002.1 GCA_009694125.1 Rhodospirillaceae bacterium
TTGGCTGGGGGACGTGGATTCGAACCACGACACCTGGATCCAGAGTCCAGAGTTCTACCGTTAAACTATCCCCCAGCGGGGCCGCGCCGGATCGGGCTTTTAACATAGGCGAACTTTGTTGAATAGTTTGGCCGCAGCCCGCAGCGATGCTTGGGAATAAATTGCTGGTCCATTCGTTGTCGCTTTGAGAGAAAATCTTAATGCTTGCGTGATTGAAACATTGCATTATCGTTCACGAAGTTGTGAATTAGCCCACCCTGGGGCGAATCGAATGGGAGCGGAGTGTGTACGAGCTCGCCTCAAGACCGCGAACCGCACGATACGAGGAACGAGCCACACCGTCTTGCGATAACGCTCAGCCCGTGTTCGCCGCGCTCGACTTGGGCACGAATAATTGCCGTTTGCTCGTTGCTCGCCCGAGCAACCCCGGATTTCGTGTCATCGATGCCTTCTCGCGCACCGTGCGCCTTGGCGAAGGCGTCGCCGCGACCGGAATGTTATGCGAGGCGGCGATGGGGCGGGCCGTCGACGCGCTGCGGATTTGCGCCACGAAAATGCGCCGGCGTCGGGTCACGCAGGCTCGCGCCGTTGCCACGGAAGCCTGCCGCCGAGCCGGCAATACCGAGGCTTTTCTCCAAACCGTTTTCGAGGAAACGGGCATTCGCTTCGAAACAATTCAGCCCGGTGTCGAGGCGCGTCTGGCGATCGCGGGCTGCGCCCCGTTGCTCGATCACACCAAACCCCATGCCCTCTTGTTCGATATTGGCGGGGGCAGCACCGAGGTCATGTGGCTGCGCCTGATCCCCGGGCTTTCCCCGGAATTCATCGCCGCGGTGTCGCTGCCCTGCGGCGTGGTCACGCTGACCGAACGTTACGGGGGCGATGTTATCAACCCAGCGGTCTTCACCAGCATGGGCGAGGAAGTGGAAGAACTTCTCCGCCCCTTCGAGGAACGGCACCAAATCGGCGCGGCCATCGCCGCCGGTCAGGTGCAAATGTTAGGAACCTCGGGAACGGTTACGACACTTGCGAGCATCCGCCTCGGCCTGGCGCGTTATGACCGGAGCCAAGTCGATGGCTCTTTTCTCGACTTCACCGAAATCGCGAACATCATCGAAGGTTTGGCCGGTCTGGATTTCGTGCAGCGCGCGGCGCTTCCCTGTATCGGCAGCAATCGGGCCGACCTCACCTTGGCCGGCTGCGCCATTCTCAATGCGATTTGCCGGCAGTGGCCCGTGGGGCGGCTGCGGGTTGCGGATCGTGGCCTGCGCGAAGGCATCCTTCTCGGCCTAATCGAAGCCGCAACGATGGATGCGGCGCACGCGTCGTGAAGGGTAAGGGGGGCGGCAAATCCGGCCGCCCTACCGGAGGCGCCGAAGGCAAGGCTCGACCCAAACCGCGCCAGCGGACGCTTTCGTCGCAGCTTTGGTTGCGCCGCCAACAACGCGATCCCTTTGTCGCCGCGGCCCGACGCCAAGGTTATCTTTCGCGCGCCGCGTTCAAGCTACTCGACCTCGACGATCGCTTTGGTTTTTTCAAACCCGGCAGGCGAGTCGTCGATCTTGGCGCCGCCCCGGGTGGATGGACCCAAGTAGCCGTGGAACGATGCGGCGGCGGCGTGCTCTCGGTCGACCTCGGCCGCCTGCCGTCGATCGAAGGGGCCAGGGTGCTGGAAGTCGACATCCTAAGGCCCGATGCCCCGGAAGCGGTGAAGGCGGCGTTGGGAGGCAGGGCCGAAATCGTCCTCAGCGACATGGCGCCAGCGGCAACGGGCCACCGCGAGACCGATCACATGCGATCGGCCGCACTTGTGGACGCGGCCCTTCGCGTCGCGGTCGCCACTCTGGTTCCTGGCGGGACTTTCGTCGCCAAGCTTCTTCAAGGAGGTGAGGAAGGGGACGTGATGGAATCGTTGAAGTGTCTATTTTCGTCGGTGAAGCGAGCCAAACCCCCGGCCAGCCGCCCCGACTCCGCCGAGGTCTTCATCGTTGCCACGGGTTTTCGCGGCGCGCCGGCCTCGTAGGGCGATGGCCGGCTTGATCGGCTACCGCAAGTTCCGATAGTGTCCCTCCATGGGGCGCGAATCCGCTCATGGGGCGATGGCCGCCGCAAATCTCCCTGTTGTCCTCTTGGTGGAAGACAAGCCCGCCTTGGCGCGCGCCTATTGCGAAATCCTTGGCCACGAGGCTTGTACCCTTAGCGTGGCCGAGAATGGCGCCGCTGCGCTTGCCGCCATCGCGGCGCGGATGCCCCAGGTCATGCTTCTCGATCTCCAATTGCCGGATATGAACGGCATCGACATCTTGAAACAGGTGCGTGCGCAGGAATGGCCGATCACGGTGGTCGTGGTCAGTGCGCATGGCTCAATCAACGTGGCCGTCGAGGCCATGCGAGAGGGCGCCTTCGATTTCGTCGTGAAGCCCTTTGCGCCGGAACGTCTGATGGTCACGGTGCGAAATGCGCTTGAACGGCAGCGGCTCAGCCAAATCGTCGAAAGCTTCAAGCGCGATTTCGGCCGCGATGAATATGGCGGCTTCATCGGCTCGTCGCTCGCCATGCAGGCGGTTTACCGCATCATCGAAAGCGCCGCGCCAAGCCGAGCCACGGTTTTCATCACCGGCGACAGCGGAACCGGCAAGGAGCTCTGCGCGGAGGCGATTCACCGCCAAAGCCCGCGCCGGACCAAGCCCTTCCTTGCCATCAATTGCGGAGCCATTCCCAAGGACCTGATGGAGAGCGAAATCTTCGGCCATGTGAAGGGCGCCTTTACCGGCGCCGTGGCCGATCGCGAAGGCGCCGCCACGCGCGCCGATACCGGGACGTTGTTTCTCGATGAAGTCTGCGAACTGGAACCCAGTTTGCAGACAAAATTGCTGCGCTTCCTGCAAACCGGAACATTCACGAAAGTCGGGGGTTCCAAGACCGAACAAGTTGATGTGCGTATCCTCTGCGCCACCAATCGAGATCCGCTCGCCGAAGTGCGCGCCGGCCGCTTTCGCGAGGACCTCTATTACCGGCTGCATGTCGTGCCGATCGAGCTGCCGCCTTTGCGCGACCGCGAGGACGATGTTTTGGTGATCGCCGACCGCTTCCTCGTCCGTTTCGCTCGGGAGGAGAAAAAGCACTTCACACGGTTCTCGCCCGAGGCCTCCGCGCTGCTGCGCGGCTATTCGTGGCCCGGCAATGTGCGTCAGCTCCAAAACGTAATTCGCAACATCGTGGTGCTGCACGACGGCGATATCGTCACCCCCGCCATGTTGCCCGCGCCCCTTTATGCGCCAGGGGGGGCGGGCGCCGCCGGACACCGGATCGATGCCGGGGACGGCCATGGCGCCAATGCCGAGGCCGCGATTCGTCCCCTGTGGCGGGTCGAGCAGGACGCGGTCGAGGACGCCATCCGTCTGTGCGGCGGTAGCATCACCAAAGCCGCGAAATTTCTGGGAGTCAGCCCCTCGACGATCTACCGCAAGCGTCAAGGCTGGGACGACGAACAACAGGCCGCATCGGAGACCTAGTTCGTCGCGCCCGACTCGCGCGATTCATCCGCCCGGCGCAGGGCCGCGGCGAACGTTCCGGAATCGACATTGCCTCCGGAACAAACGACCGCGACCGTCTTGCCGCGGGCGTCAAATCGGCCCGATAGGACCGCGGCCAAAGCAACCGCGCCCCCCGGCTCGACGATCAGCTTCAGATGTTGGAACGCCGCCGCCATTGCATCGGCGACTTGATCGTCGGTGACCGTCAAGCCGCCGGATGCAAGTTGCGCATTGATCGAGAAGGTGATCTCGCCCGGAATCGGGGTCAGCAGCGCATCGCAAAAGCTGGACCGGCCAGCCGCGTTGGTGATTCTGTGCCCGGCGGCAAGGGAACGAGCGGTATCGTCATAACCCTCGGGTTCGACGGCCAAGACATCAGCGCCGGGCATGCGGTGGGCGAGGGCAAGACTACCTCCGGCCAGGAGGCCGCCGCCACCACAGGGGACGAGCACGGCGTCGAGTTTGGTGCGCAATGCCTCGGCCTGATCGGCAAGCTCCAGACCGATCGTGCCCTGGCCGGCAATGACAAACCGGTCTTCATAAGGCGGGACCAAGATCGCGTCTCGTTCGGCGGCGAGGCGGGCGCCAATCGCCTCGCGGACATCCCGGAGTCGGTCGTAGAAGACGATTTCGGCGCCCTGCGCACGTGTCATCTCGATCTTGATTGCCGGTGCATCCCGCGGCATCACGATCACCGCTGGCAAATCGAGCAGCCGTGCCGCCGCCGCGACAGCCTGGGCGTGGTTGCCGGAGGAATAGGCGACCACGCCGGTGCGCCGCGCATTGTCGTCGAGGCGGCAAATGCGGTTATAGGCGCCGCGAAATTTAAACGATCCCGTCCTCTGCAGCACTTCTGCCTTGAGCAGGAGGCGCCCGCCAAGACGTTGGTTGAGAAGGCTGGATTCGAGCAGCGGCGTGGAAACGGCAATCCCGGCGATACGTTCTGCGGCGGCCTCGACGTCCTCAAATCGTGGCGCGTGGTCCGGACTGGATATCGGCGAGGATGGCATCGATCGCCTCGATTCGTGCGGCCCGCCCCTCGCGACCGCCGCGTCGATTATAGGCCGAGCAGGTTCGGCAACGCGGCCAGTGTGTCAATCGTGGCCTCGGGCAGGGCTGGCAGATATTCGGGCCGAGCCTTGGCGCGGTTTACCCATACGGCGCGCATGCCAAAGGCTGCCGCGCCCGCGGCGTCCCAGGCATTGGCGGAGACGAAGCAGATGCGGTTGGCCGGAGCCGACAAACGATCCGCCGCATGTTGATAGACCGAAGGGTGCGGCTTGAATACCTTCACCGCGTCCACCGAGAGCGTCTGGCCGATCAAGGGCGCCAGACCGGAACCATTCAGGGCCGCGGCCAGCATGGTGGGTGTGCCGTTCGACAAGATCGCTGTTTTCATCCCGGCCTTCTGCAGGCGCTGGAGCGCCTCGCGCACGTCAGGATACGCGTCGAGGCTGAGATACTGCTGCATCATTGTGGCCCGGAGCTGGGGATCGGGCGTTCCGAGCGGTGCCAAGGCGTAATCGAGGCTTTCGCCGGTAACTTGCCAGAAGTCCGCGTGGCGCCCCATGAGGCTGCGCAGCCATGTGTATTCGAGTTGTTTGCGGCGCCATTGTTCGGCCACCGCATCGGCCTTTTCGCCAAGCGCCGCACTGCAGCGCATGACCGCCGAGGTGTGGTCGAAGAGTGTGCCATACGCGTCGAAGACGCATGCGTCGATGTCACGAATGGCGTCGGGCATCGACGGGGAATCCTAACGCCAGCGAGCCGTGTCGAAGCCGCGATCGGACGTGTACCGAACCTCGCCGAGGCGGCGGCGATAGACGTGAAGATTTTCGAGAACCCGCTGGATATAGTTGCGCGTCTCCTCGAAGGGGATGGCCTCGATCCAATCAATGACATCGGTGTCGGCGCGCCGTGGATCGCCGATTTCCCGCAACCACTGGCGCACCCGCGAGCCGCCAGCGTTGTAGGCGGCCAATGCCAGCACATACGAGCCGTCATAGCCGTCGATCAAATCGGCCAGATGCGCCGTGCCGAGCCTGATGTTGAAGGATTCATCGGTCGTCAACATTCGGTCCGTGTAGGGCAGTCCGAGTTCCTTCGCGACCGCCTTGGCCGTCGACGGCATCAGCTGCATCAACCCGCGGGCGCCGGCGCTGCTGACCGCTGCTCCCTCGAAGGCGCTCTCCTGCCGAATCGTCGCCAGCACGAGCGGCGGCTCAAGATCGGCCCGCGCGTCAAGGCGGATGATCGGATATCCCGGCCCGACTAGAAGCACGCCGCTTTGAATGGAACGCTTGGCCGCGGCAACGGCCAAATCCAAGCGGCCAAGACTTTCACCGATCTCAATCACCAGGGCGTGGTCCGTCGGTGTCTGCGCCAACGCCGTCAGCCTAAGGACAAAGGGGCGAACATAGTCGCGGTCGCCCAATTCGCTCAGAAGCCGGACGGCGCGGACAAGTTCGAGGTTGTTGAAGGCCGCGCGCTGCGCTTCCGTCGGCATGACGCGATCTTCGCCGGTGGGCACGGCGTCGGCCGGAACCCGCGAGGCCGCCAATTGCCCGTAAAAGGTCGTGAAATACGATGCCGCGCGGGCGAACCACAGATTTGCGCCCTCGAGGTCGCCGATCGCGTCGGCGGCGCGCCCTGCCCAATAGGCGCCTCGTGCGCGGCTCACCGGCAGGCGCGTGGCTTCGTACAATTTCGTGAAATGCGGCAACGCGATGGCGGGATCGTTGAGGAAGCGGAGGGCGATCCAGCCCGAGAGCCACTCGGCGTCCGCCCAGGCGGTGCCGGATGACAGTCGATGGTCGCGGGCAACGTGATAGGCCTCGCTGATATTGCCGACCGTGAGTGCGCGCCGCGCAAGAATCGAGCGCTCCGTTACCCAAGCCTCGGGACGTCCGAGATCGGGGACATTGAGAAGGATTTGGCGCGCGGCATCGTCCTGGCCTTTTTTCCGCCGCCACCGGGCGCGGTCGAACAACAGGCCGGGATCGTTCTGAAGCGAAGCGGGGATGCGCTTTAATGCACCGTCCACGCCGGGCGCCGCGTCCATCAGCTTGAGGCGGGCATCGGCCACGGCTCGATGATCGGCGTCGACTCGCGGCAGCATTCGGCGAGCCTCGGACCGCCGTCCCTCCCATAAGGTGCGATCGAGGCGGGCAACATGATCCTCCGCGTTTATCCAGCCGCGATAGCGGGTCAGTAGGTGTTTTTCCTGTTTGTCCCCGAACACCCCTTGGACCCAGGTCTCACGCACCAGAGTCTTGGCTTTCTCGCTCTCTCCCGTGGAAGCCAACGCCGCGGCAAGGCGAATTGCCCCGTCGGTGGTCAGAGGCTTGCGGTTCGCAAACCAGGACAAGACCAAACGGTCGGGTGTCTGTTCCTCGAGCGCCTCCTCGGCGCGCCGAAGAAGCGTGGTCATGTCGGGCCAGTCGGGATTGGCGACAAAGAAGGCGGCGATGTCCTCGAACCGGGCGTTGGATCGCGGCTGCACGAAATGCAGCCAATCGACAAATTTGCCGAGCAGGGGGTCGTGCGCGCCCGCCGATAGCTTGCGGGCCTCGGCCCATCTCCCGCCGACCGCGGCCGCGTAGACGGCCGCCGCCGTCGCCCGGTCATGCGCCGGGAGCGCGCCGGCCGGCATGGCCTTCACCGGCCAAAGGCCGACGACCAACGCCGCCACCGACATCGCAGGAATCGTTCGCCCGAGCAATCAGCCCCCGAATCTTGTGTCAGGCGCCATCTTACGCGGGCGCCGTGGCGACGGCCAGAGAACTATCGGCGCCTGGCCGGCGGCTATCCTTGTCGCCCGTGGAGCGAGCGGTTATGGTGCGCCCGCTACCGCTCTAGCGGAGACCAAGATGTTCAAGGGTTCCCTCGTCGCCTTGATCACTCCCTTCAAGGGAAAGGTGGTCGACGAAAAGGCATTTCAATCTTTTGTCGAATGGCAGGTGCGCGAAGGCACCCATGGCCTGGTGCCCTGCGGAACCACGGGCGAATCGCCGACGTTGAGCCATGAGGAACATCGTCGAGTCATCGACCTGTGCGTCGAGGCCGCGCGGGGGCGGGTGCCCATTATCGCCGGGACCGGGTCGAATTCGACAGAGGAAGCGATCGAATTGACAGTTCACGCCAAGCAGGCCGGCGCCGACGCCGCATTGGTCGTTACGCCCTATTACAACAAGCCGACACAGGAGGGGCTGTATCGGCATTACAAGGCGATCCACGATGCGGTCGATCTGCCGATCGTGATCTACAACATTCCCGGCCGCTGCATCGTCGACATGAGCGTCGATACGATGGCTCGGCTGGCGAAGCTCCCCAACATCGTCGGCGTCAAGGACGCGACCAACGATCTGGCGCGGCCTTTGCGCACGCGAATCGCCCTTGGTTCGCGCTTCTGCCAGCTTTCGGGGGAGGACGCGACCGTCACCGCTTTCCTGGCTCAGGGCGGCACCGGCTGCATTTCCGTCACCGCCAATGTCGCGCCCGCCCTGTGTGCCAGGCTCCACAACGCCTGGGCCGAGGGCGATTTGACGACGGTGTGGGACGTGCGCGACCGTCTGATGCCTCTGCACGACGCGCTGTTCGTTGAAACCAGCCCCGGCCCGGTCAAGTATGCAGCCAGCCTGCTTGGCCTCGGCAGCCCGGAGACGCGCCTGCCGCTCACCGAGGTCGCGCCGTCGACCAGGGATCGGGTCCGCCAGGCTCTTGTCGGCGCCGGGCTCCTCAATTGATGGCGAAGGCGAAAGCGCCATGGCCAAGGCAAAGACCGGCGGGGAGCGCCAGCTCGTGGCGCAGAACCGCAAGGCTCGTCACGACTTCTTCATCGACGACACGCTCGAAGCCGGAATCGCGCTCGCCGGCACCGAGGTCAAGGCCCTTCGCGCCGGCCGCAGCAATATCCAGGACGCCTATGCCGGGCCGAAGCAGGGCGAACTCTATCTTCTCAACGCCTATATTCCGGAATTTGCGGGCGGCAACCGGCTAAACCACGAAACCCGGCGGCCGCGCAAACTGCTCGTCCACAAACGTCAGCTCAACAAGCTGCTCGCCGAATTGCAGCGGCAGGGCATGACGCTGGTTCCGCTTTCCATCTATTTCAACGAAAAAGGCCTGGCGAAGGTCGAGCTCGGCCTTGCCCGCGGCAAGAAGAAATACGACAAGCGCCAGACCGAACGCGACCGCGACTGGCAGCGGGACAAGGCACGGCTTCTGCGCAACCGAGGATGATCGATGCCGATCCCCCGGCGCCCGTGGGTGCCGCCGCGCAAGGTGCGTGGAGCACGATCGGCGAGGCGCTCCGCGGGTCCCGGCGGGATTTCACCAAGATGCCGATCGGCCGGGCGGTTTTTCTGCTCGCGGTGCCCATGGTTTTGGAAATGGCCATGGAGTCGCTGCTCGGTGTGGTCGATATCTTTGTTGTCTCCAAACTTGGCGCCGATGCCGTGGCCGTCGTCGGGTTGACCGAAACGCTTCTCTCGATGCTCTACGCCCTGGCTCTCGGTTTCTCGATCGCGGCCACCGCTGTCGTCGCCAGACGTATCGGCGAGAAAGATACGGAAGGTGCCGCCATCGCGGCCGTCCAGGTCATCGCGGTCGCCATCCTGGCTTCCGGGGTCATCGGCATCCTCGGCGCGCTCAATGGACCGCGGTTGCTCGCGCTCATGGGGCCTCGCCCGCAGTGGTCGAATTGGGAGCCGGTTATGTGACGCTCATGCTCGGGGGCAATGTCAGCATCGTTCTGCTCTTTGTCCTCAGCGCTGTGTTCCGCGGGGCCGGCGACGCCTCCATCGCCATGCGCGCGCTGTGGCTGGCCAACCTCTTAAACATCATTCTTCTGCCCGTCTTCGTCTTCGGCGTCGGGCCTCTGCCGGCGATGGGTGTGACCGGCGCCGCCATCGCCACCAATATCGGCCGCTTCACCGGCGTCGCCTATCTGCTCGCCGCGTTAACACGCGCCGGTGGCCGGCTGCGCCTGCGTCCGCGCCATGTGCGCGCGAATCTCGACACAGCCGCGGGATTGATGCGAATCGCGGGCACGGGCACATTGCAAATTCTCGTGGAGACGACGAGCTGGCTTGGGCTGGTGCGTATCCTGGCGGATTTCGGCAGCGCCGCGCTTGCCGGCTATACCATCGCCATCCGCATCGCGATCTTTGCCCTGCTGCCGTCGATGGGGCTGGCCAATGCGGCAGCCACGCTGGTTGGACAGAATTTGGGCGCCGGCCGGCCCGACCGCGCCGAACGCTCGGTTTGGGTGGCGACTTCTTTCAACATGGTGTTCCTAGGGTTGGTCGGCATTGGCTTCGTCGTTTTCGCGGAGCCGCTCGTGCGCTGTTCACCGAAGAGGAAGATGTCGTCGTCTTCGGCGTCGAGTGTTTGCGGATCATTGCCTTCGGCTTTTTCTTCTATGCTTGCGGGATGGTCGCCGTTCAGGCCTTCAACGGCGCCGGCGATACGGCGACGCCGACCCATCTCAGCCTGGTAAGTTTCTGGCTGTTCAAGATCCCGCTCGCCTATGTCCTGGCGCTGACGCTGCAGTTGGGACCGTCGGGTGTCTTTTATGCCATTGCCGCCGCCTATTCCCTTCACGCCCTCGCCAGCGTGGCGATGCTCCGCCGCGGCGGCTGGAAGGCGATGAAGGTCTAATCCCCGATTGATTGGCGCAGTCCGGCGACGACCGCATCGAACATCGCGGGCGTCAGCCTGCCGGTATTCGTGTTGAGCCGGGAACAGTGATAACTGTCGACGAGCGCCAGTCCGGAGGGAAGCAGGTGCCGCGCGCCATGGGAAAAGGCAAAGCCCCGCAGCCTGAGCGATAGAGCGGCGAGTGCCGCCGCATGCGCAATCGCACCCAAGGCAAGGATCGCGCGCAAATTCGGTAAAGCCGCGATTTCATCGCTCAAGAATCCGCGACAGGCCGCGACCTCGGCCGGTTGTGGGCGATTGGCCGGCGGCACGCAACGCACCGCGTTGGTCACGCGGCAATCGCGCAACGTGAAACCGTCATCGGCCCTTGCTTTGAATGTGCCCTGGGCGAAGCCATGGCGGAGCAACGTGGGGTAAAGCAGATTACCCGCTTCGTCACCGGTGAAGGGCCTTCCGGTTCGATTGGCGCCCTTCAGCCCAGGCGCCAGACCCACAACCAGGAGTTGGCCATCAAGCCCGCCGAAGGATTGGACCGGCCCATTGTGCCAATTGGGCGACCGCGCGCGATTGGCCGCGCGAAATTCGACAAGGCGCGGACAATACGGGCAATCGCGGTCGGGAGCCCTCACGCGCTTTCGAACAGCCGCGGCCCCTGTGGATTGTTGCTCGGCGGGGCCTCGCGCGCGACGGTACCTCGGCTAATCGCCGGCATCAAGTCCTGCAACTCGACGAAAACATCCGCCTGTCGGCGCAGCTCATCGGCGATCATCGGGGGCTGCGAGCGCGGGGTGGAAACGACGGTCACGCGGACGCCCCGGCGTTGCACGGCCTCGACCAACCGGCGAAAATCGCCGTCGCCGGAAAACAACACGATGTGATCGAGATGCTGCGCCATTTCGAGCATGTCGATGGCCAGTTCGATGTCCATGTTGCCTTTGATCTTGCGGCGGCCGAAGGCGTCGGTGAATTCCTTCGTTGGCTTGGTAACCATTGTGTAACCATTGTAGTCGAGCTAATCGCCTAAAGGCCGCATCGGTGAATATTCCTGATCCTCGACCAGAGCCGTGTAGTAGAAAGCTCGAATCAACCTGCCTTTTTCCGAAAATTGATCGAGTAGCCGACGATAGTCGATGTCAAAACCGAGAGATCGGGCCGCCGAATAAAGGTTAGATCCGTCGATGAATAGCGCAATTCTTTCAGTCGAATGAAAATTCATAATGAAAAACCCCTATTTTTTAACCTCACCCTTTGCCGACCATAGCCGGTTGGTTGAAGCCCCGCTACCGCTTTCATCACTGGGCAGGGGCTCGGCGCGGGGGAGCATCGAGCGTTTTTCGGTCCCGCCTCGCATTGAAGGCACCGGCCGGTCATGTTCAGGCGCCAGGCTCGACCGACTCTGCTTGCCTCCACACTAAATCGTTCATATGCTGAACCTTTTCAGAGGGTATTAGGAAAGTTCGCCATATGGCCCGCGTTACCGTCGAGGACTGCATCCTTAAGATACCGAATCGGTTTGAGTTGGTCATGACCGCCGCGCAGCGAGCGCGCCAAATCGCGGCCGGTGCTCCGCTTTCGCTTGATCGTGACAATGACAAGAATCCGGTTGTTGCTCTGCGCGAGATCGCTGATGGGACCATCGATCTCGTCGTCCTGAAACAAACCCTGATCCAGGGCATGCAAAAACATGTCGAACCGGACGAACCGGAGGAGGATCGGATGGAACTCTTGGCTCCCGAGCCAGACCTGTCTGACGATGCGATCGTGGCTGGTACGGGCGCTGACGATGCCGAGGATTTGGCCGAAGACTCCGCCGACGGCGCCGTAGCCGACGGTACTGAGGAAAAGGAATAGCAGCGGCGGCAACAGCTCCCCCGGCGCGGCCGGGGGCGGGCCGGCAGGACGGGATCGCCTAGAATGATTCGTCAGTTCGAGCTGGTCGAGCGCGTCAAACAATACGATCCCACCGCGGATGAGGACATGCTCAACCGCGCCTATGTCTTTTCCATGAAGGCGCATGGCAAGCAGCTGCGCGCGTCGGGCGATCCGTATTTTTCGCACCCTCTGGAAGTGGCTGGTATTCTAACCCAATACCGCTTGGACGCCTCGACCATCGCCACCGCGCTTCTGCACGACACCGTCGAAGATACGCTGGCGACTTTACCGGAAATCGAAAGCCATTTCGGGCGCGAGATCGCTCGCCTGGTTGACGGCGTGACCAAACTTTCGCGGCTGGAGCTGCAATCGGAACAGACGACCCAGGCGGAAAATTTCCGCAAGCTCTTGCTGGCGATGTCGGAGGACATCCGCGTCCTTCTCGTGAAGCTGGCCGACCGGCTGCACAACATGCGCACGCTGGCGCATATCATGGCACCCGAAAAACGGCGCCGTATTGCGCGCGAGACCATGGAAATCTACGCGCCGCTGGCCGAACGCATCGGCATGCACGCGATTAAGGACGAGCTCGAGGATATTGCCTTCGCGGAGCTGCAGCCGGACGCGCGCGACTCCATCTTGGCGCGGCTGAAATTTCTGCGTGACCAGGGTGGCGATCTCATCGGCCGGATCACTCAGGAATTGATCCGGAATTTGGTCGACAATGGGCTGAATGCAACCGTTTCCGGCCGTGAAAAGACGCCCTATTCCATCTGGCAGAAGATGCAGCAGAAGAACATCACATTCGAGCAGCTTTCCGACGTGATGGCCTTCCGCGTGGCCGTCGATTCCATCGGCGATTGTTATCGGGCGCTCGGTTTCATTCACGGCCGGTATCCGGTTGTGCCCGGCCGGTTCAAGGACTACATCAGCACGCCCAAGCCCAATGGCTACAAATCGTTGCACACTGGGGTGATCGGCCCGGAGCGCCAGCGCATCGAGATTCAGATACGTACGCGCGAAATGCATGAAGTCGCCGAATTCGGCGTTGCCGCCCATTGGATCTACAAACAGGGCGCCGGGTGGCGGGATGGGCGCCAATATCGCTGGCTGCGCGAATTGCTCGATATTCTCGAACACGCATCGGGTCCGGAGGAATTTCTCGAGCACACGAAGCTCGAAATGTTCCAGGATCAGGTCTTTTGCTTCACGCCTAAGGGCGAAATCATCCCGATGCCGCGCGGCGCCACGCCGGTGGATTTTGCTTACGCCGTCCACTCGCAGGTCGGCGATCATTGCGTCGGCGCCAAGATCAACGGGCGCATGATGCCGTTGCGAACGGCCCTGGCCAACGGCGATCAGGTCGAGATCGTGACTTCGAAGGCGCAGACGCCGTCCCCGACCTGGGAACGTTTCGTTGTCACTGGCAAGGCCCGGGCCCGCATTCGTCGTTTTGTGCGCACGCAACAACGCGCGCAGTACACCGATCTTGGCCGCTCAATCGTGCAAAAGGCCTTTCGCCAGGAGGGCCACGACCTGACCGAAAAGGCCCTGGAGGGTGTCCTCACGAACTTCAACGCCCCGACCGTCGACGATCTTTATGCCATCGTCGGCGAAGGGCTGCACACGGGCCGCGATATCCTAAATGCGGTTTTTCCGTCTGAACGCGCGAAGAAGCCACCCAATGTCGTGTCATTGGCCAATGCGCGCGCCGCCAAGCCGGCCGAACGCGATATGGCGGTGCCGATTCGTGGACTCATTCCCGGCATGGCCGTGCATTTCGCCGGTTGTTGCCATCCCTTACGCGGCGACCGCATCGTGGGCATCGTCACGACAGGCAAGGGGGTTACGATCCACACCATCGACTGCGATACGCTGGAAGGTTTTGCCGACATGCCGGAGCGTTGGCTCGACATTGCCTGGAATCCCGGCGCCGAGGATGACGGTCTTCACGTCGGACGTATTTGCCTGGTCGTCGCCAACGAACCCGGAAGCCTGGGCAGTCTTTCAACCGTCATCGCCAAGAATCTCGGCAACATCGCCAATCTCAAGATCACAAACCGTTCGCGCGATTTTTTCGAGATGCTGATTGACGTCGAGGTCCGCGACGTCAAACATTTGTCTAACATCATCGCCGCGTTGCGGGCGACTCCGGCGATCAATTCGGTCGAACGGGCGCGCGGTTAAACGATCGAACGCGCGTGGACAGAGTCCGATGAACCGAATCAGACTGGGCGTGAACGTCGATCACGTCGCGACTCTCCGGAACGCGCGCGGTGCCCGGCATCCCGACCCGCTGCGCGCCGCCCGTGCCGCCGCTCAGGCCGGTGCCGACAGCATCACGGCTCACCTGCGCGAAGATCGCCGTCATATCAGCGATGACGACATTCGGCGTTTGCGCGGCGAGATCGACCTCCCGCTCAATCTTGAAATGGCGGCGACGCCCGAGATGTTGGCCATCGCGTTGGCGGTGCGACCGGCTCACGCTTGTCTCGTACCGGAACGGCGAGGGGAGGTAACAACCGAGGGCGGTCTCGATGTGGCCGGCGGCCGTCGCCAATTGGCGCCGACGGTAAAGGCGATGGTCGATGCCGGTATCAAGGTAGCCTTGTTTATCGACCCAGATCCGGCGCAGTTGGATGCCTCTCTGGAGATCGGCGCGCCGGCCATCGAACTTCACACCGGCGCGTATTGCGATGCGACCGGGCGCCGGCAAATCGATGAATCGCGCCGATTGGTCGCGGCCGCGGAACATGCCGAGAAACTCGGGCTGGAATGCCATGCCGGCCACGGCCTCACCTATGATAATGTTGGCCTTGTCGCCGCCATTCCCGAGATCGTTGAGCTGAACATCGGGCATTTCCTGGTCGGGGAAGCTATTTTTAGCGGGCTCGGCGAGGCCATTGCGCGAATGCGGACATTGATGGACGAGTCAAGGCGTGCACGGACGAGGGAGCTTCGGGCGTGACGGTGGTTCGGCGGCGATGATTCTCGGCATCGGCAGCGACATCGTGGACATACGGCGCGTGGAACAGACGCTGGCGCGGTTTGGGGAACGGTTCACGATGCGCGTCTTCACCGACGCGGAGCGGCGCCGCGCTGAGGGCCGCATCGATCGGGGGGCAAGTTATGCCCGACGTTTCGCGGCCAAGGAGGCCTGCGCCAAGGCGCTCGGTACCGGCCTTCGCCGCGGTGTTTTCTGGCGCGACATGGGGGTCGTCAATCGACCCGGCGGGCAGCCGACCATGAAATTGGCCGGGGGTGCCCGGCGGCGTCTGTCGGAGATAACCCCGGCCGGCATGGAAGCGCGAATCGATGTGAGCCTGACCGATGACCATCCGATCGCGCAGGCGATCGTGATTATCTCGGCGGTGCCCAAGAGCGTGGACTCCGCGGCCGCCGAATGACGCCTCAATACGCGAATCGCTCGCGGCGAACGATCTTGCTTCGGGCAAAGCCTGCCACTATTTGAAGCTTCCCGTGTCTTTTCTGGCGATGAGGGCGACGCGAAACCATGGCCGCGCAAAAGAAATCGAGCCTGTTTGAAACGCTGAAGACCCTAGTCTACGCGATCATCATCGCGCTTGGCATTCGCACGATCGCCTTCGAGCCCTTCAATATCCCGTCAGGATCGATGATTCCAACGCTCCTGGTTGGCGATTATCTATTTGTGGCGAAATATTCCTACGGCTATAGCCGGCATTCGCTGCCGCTGAGTCAACCCGCCTTCGCCGGCCGGCTCATGTTTCATGAACCGGATCGGGGCGATGTCGTCGTATTCAAGCTGCCGCGCGACGAGAAAACGGATTACATCAAACGAATCGTGGGACTTCCGGGAGACACCATTCAGGTAAAAGAGGGCAGCCTCTACATCAATGGAGAGATGGTGAAGCGGGAGCGCGTCGAGGACTATGTGGAGCGTGATCGGTTCGGCAACGAGACCCGAATTCCGCAATATATCGAGACGCTGCCGAACGGCCGCCGGCACCGCATCGTTGAATTGAGCGACTTCGGCAGCCTGGACAACACGATGGTCTATACCGTGCCCGAAGGGCATTATTTCGCCATGGGCGACAATCGGGACAATTCGCTCGACAGCCGCATGCCGACCGCTGTGGGCGTGGGGTTCGTTCCTGCGGAGAACTTGGTGGGCCGGGCCGAGGTTTTGTTTTTCTCCGTCAACGGCAATGCCCAATTATGGGAAGTGTGGCGGTGGTTCGACGGCATCCGATTCAGCCGGTTGCTGCGATCCATCGAGTGAGCGGGGTTTCCGTCGACCCGCCGCAATCTGTTCGGGAGTCGGTTGCCCCGACCCCGACCCCGGCGCCGCTGGCAGCTGTCCTTGGCTATGAATTTGCGCGACCGCAGTTGCTCGACAAGGCCCTGACCCATGCCAGCCTCGGGGAACGCGGCAGTGCCGCGCAGGCCCATGAATTCGAGCGCATGGAGTTTCTGGGCGACCGCGTTCTCGCCCTCGTCGTCGCCGATCTCTTGGTCCGCCGATTCGCGCAGGAACGGGAAGGTGAACTCGCCCGCCGCCTTGCCGCCTTGGTGAGCCGAGAAGCCTTGGCGACGGTCGCGCGCCGGATTGAACTCGGGCGGTACCTGCGCCTGTCTCGCGGCGAGGATGATTCCGGCGGCCGCGACAATCCCGGGGTCCTTGCCGATGCCCTGGAGGCCGTGATTGCAGCCCTCTATCAAGATGGCGGCTTGACGGTCGCGAGGCGATTCATCCAGCGGGAATGGATGCCTCTGGTCGATTCCGCGGATGGCCCCCCGCGCGATCCAAAGACTGCTCTCCAGGAATGGGCGCAGGCACGTGGCCGCCCGCTGCCGACCTATCGCACGGTGGCTGCCGACGGTCCCCCGCATCGCCCGGTCTTCACGGTTGCCGTGACGGTGGAAGGCGAAGAGGAAGCCGTCGCCAGTGGAAGCTCCAAGCGGGTCGCAGAACGGGCGGCCGCGGAACAACTCCTCAACCACCTGGAAAGGGATCGGCAGGCGGATGATTGACGAGCCAGCTGAATCCCCGGTGCGGTGCTGCGGCCTGGTTGCCGTCGTCGGCGCGCCCAATGCCGGGAAATCGACACTGGTCAACAGGCTCGTCGGCGCCAAGGTCACGATCGTTTCACCGAGGGTCCAGACGACTCGGACACGGGTTACCGGAATTGCGGTCGCGGGCGCAGCGCAGCTTGTCTTCATCGACACGCCGGGGATTTTCAGATCGCCCAAGCGCCGGCTGGAGCGGGCCATGGTCGATGCCGCGTGGCGCGGTGCCGCCGATGCCGATGTCGTGCTTCTTGTCGTTGACGCAGCCAAGGGTTTGGACGACGACGCCACTCGAATTCTGGAAGGATTGAAGGGCATCCATCGGCGAGCGGTGCTGGCACTCAACAAGATCGACATCGTGAAGCCGCCGGTCTTGCTGCAATTGACCGAACAGATCGTCGGAAGCGGCATCATCACCGATACCTTCATGATCTCCGCGATCACCGGCGATGGAGTCGCCGACCTCAGGCGGTTCCTCGTCGAACAGATGCCGCGTGGGCCCTGGCTGTATCCGGACGAGCAGCTCTCCGACATGCCGGAGCGGTTGCTGGCGGCCGAAATCACTCGGGAGCAGGTCTTCAACCAACTGCGTCAAGAACTCCCCTACGCGATTTCCGTGGAGACGGAATCGTGGAAGGAATTCGACGACGGCAGCGCCAGGGTCGATCAGGTGATTTATGTCCAGCGTGAAGGGCAGAAAGCCATCGTCCTGGGCAAGGGCGGGGCGCAGGTGAAAAAAATCGGCGCCGCCGCGCGCAAAGAGCTTGAGAGCATCTTGGGACGCCGCGTGCACCTGTTCCTCCACGTCAAACATCGCGACAATTGGTCGGAGGAGCGCAGCTATTATCGCGATTGGGGGCTCGAATTCGAAGCCTAGTGTGCAAATTCGGGGTTAGGCCGAACCGTGCGTCTTCCGGTTGCCTTCGAAATCGGATAGAGCAGGCCCATGGATTGGTCCGATGAAGGCATCGTGCTGGGCTCCCGCAAACATGGCGAAAGCGCCGCGATCGTCTCGCTGCTGACGCGGAACCATGGCCGGCATGTGGGCCTGGTCAGGGGTGGAGCGGGCCGGACCCGACGCAGCCTGATGGAGCCCGGTAACTTGTTGGACGCGGCGTGGCGGGCGCGGCTTGCCGACCACCTCGGCACCTATACCGTGGAGCTTGACCGCGCGTATTCGGCCGCGGTTTTGGACGACCCGCTACGCCTCGCCGTCCTGTCATCGGCCTGCGCCGTCGCCGACGGCGCCTTGCCGGAACGCGAACCTCACGCCACGATTTTTACGTCGATGCTTCACTTGCTCGGCGCGTTGACCGGCGAGAATGCGGGTGGCGAGGTGGCGGTTTGGTCCGCGCTGTATGTGCGGTGGGAACTCGATCTTCTCAGGGATTTGGGTTTCGGCCTCGATCTTACGGTTTGCGCGGCCACCGGCGCGGAGGACGGCCTCGCCTATGTCTCGCCGCGAAGCGGACGCGCCGTTTCGCTTGCGGCGGGGGAGGCGTATCGCGACCGGCTGTTGTCGCTGCCTCGGTTTCTCGCGGATGGATCGTTGCCGGCCGATATCGATCAGGTCGGGCGGGGGCTGACGATGACTGGGTTCTTTCTCGAGCGGCACGTCTTTGGCGCGTTGAACAAGCCGCTGCCGGCGGCGCGCGCGAGAATGGCCTCACTCTATCAACGCTTGGTGGGAAGTGTGCCTTCGGCTACTATATCTAGCAAATGACCGTCGCCAGCCAACCCTCGGGAGACATCCGCGAGAAGCCCTTCGCCGAGGCCTTGGGCGAACGTTATCTTTCCTATGCGTTGTCGACGATCATGGCGCGGTCGTTGCCCGATGTTCGCGACGGTCTCAAGCCCGTGCATCGGCGTTTGCTCTACGCCATGCTTCAACTCCGCCTCGACCCGGCCACCGGTTTCAAGAAATGCGCGCGCGTGGTCGGCGATGTCATCGGCAAATATCACCCGCATGGCGACGTCGCGGTTTATGACGCCCTTGTCCGCCTCGCGCAGTCCTTCGCCCAGCGTTACCCGCTGGTTGACGGCCAAGGCAATTTCGGGAATATCGACGGTGATAACGCCGCCGCCATGCGGTACACCGAGGCGCGACTGACCGAGGTCGCCGCCGCGCTGCTTGAAGACATCGACCAGGATACCGTCGATTTTCGGGCAACGTATGACGGCGAAGGTGAGGAGCCGCTGGTGCTGCCGGCACGGTTCCCCAACCTTCTCGCCAATGGTTCGGCGGGCATCGCGGTCGGCATGGCGACGAGCATTCCGCCGCACAACGCGGGCGAGATCTGCGGCGCGCTCCTTCACCTCATCAAATTTCCGAAATCGACCATCGCCAAGCTGGTCGAATTCATGCCTGGCCCGGATTTTCCCACCGGCGGCGTCCTCGTCGAGGGGCGCGATTCGGTCATCGCCGCTTATGGCGCCGGGCGTGGCAGCTTTCGTTTGCGGGCGCGGTGGGAGTCCGAAAAAACCGGGCTCGGTCAATATCGAATCATCGTCACGGAAATACCCTACCAGGTTCAGAAATCACGGCTGATCGAGAAAATTGCCGAGCTGCTGACCGAGAAGAAACTGGCGCTGCTCGCCGATGTCCTGGACGAATCTGCCGAAGACGTGCGGCTGGTGCTGGAGCCCAAAAGCCGCAATGTCGATCCCGCCGTGTTGATGGAATCCCTGTTTCGGCATACCGAGATGGAAGTCCGCATCCCGCTCAACCTCAATGTGCTGGACCGGACCAATACGCCGCGCGTGATGAATTTGCGGGAGGCGTTACAGGCCTTCCTCGATCACCGCCACGATGTGTTATTGCGCCGCACGCGGCATCGGCTGGCGGAAATCGAGCGCCGGATCGAGGTGTTGGCCGGCTATCTCATCGCTTATGTGAATCTCGACGAAGTCATTCGGATCATCCGCGAGGCGGAGGAACCGAAGCCGGCTTTGGTCAAACGTTTCAAGCTGACCGATGCCCAGGCCGAAGCCATCTTGAACCTTCGCCTGCGTGCGCTCCGCCGCCTTGAGGAAGTCGCGATCCGCAAGGAACATGACACCTTGGGCGCCGAAAAGAAGGATCTGACTCAGCTTCTAAAGGACGAGGGCCGGCGCTGGAAGGCCATCGCGGCCGAGATCGCCGACATCACGAAACGCTTTGGGCCGGCAACCCCGCTCGGGCGCCGGCGGACGGAAATTGGGGACGCGCCGGCGCCGATCGTTGTGCCCATCGAGGCGTTGATCGAGCGGGAGCCCATAACCGTCATCTGCTCGACCAAGGGTTGGATCCGCGCCCTGCGAGGCCGCCTCGCCGATGCGGGCGAGCTAAAGTACAAGGAAGGCGATTCGGCGAAGTTCATCTTGCCGGCCGACAGCACGGACAGACTCGTGGTGTTTGCCACCAACGGCCGGTTTTACACAATTGCCGCCGACCGGCTGCCGCGCGGTCGCGGCGATGGCGAGCCGCTCAGGCTGATGATCGATCTCGCCAATGACCATGATCTCGTTGCGCTGTTCGCGCACAAGCCTGGCCGGAAATTGGCCCTCGCCGCCGCCGACGGACGCGGTTTCATCGTGGCCGAGGACGAGGTCATCGCGCAGACTCGGGCCGGTAAGCAGGTTCTCAACGTTGCGGGTGACGTCGAGGCTAAGGTCTGCGTTCCCGCGGAGGGCGATGCCGTCGCGGTCGTGGGCGACAACCGCAAACTCTTGGTCTTCAAACGTGAGGAGCTGCCCGAAATGTCTCGCGGACGCGGCGTGATCTTGCAGAAATACCGCGAAGGCGGTCTTGCCGATCTTAAGGTTTTCACACTCGGCGAAGGCTTGTCCTGGAAGATCGGCGACCGGGTGCGTGTCGAGACCGCGATTGAGCCGTGGATCGGCGCGCGCGCCCAGGCTGGACGTTTGCCGCCGCAAGGTTTCCCGCGGTCGAACAAATTCGGCTGATATTGTCCCCGGGGCCAAATCGTTCCGGGCATGAAAGGAGTCACTCATGGCACGTTTTGCATCCTCGCCATCGGTTCTCATCGACGCGGTGTGGCCCGCCGCGAGCGGCAAGACCGTTCGCCTGATCGCGCTGGTCTTGATCGGCAATGCGCTTCTTTATCTTTCGGCGAAGGTTCAGGTGCCGTTTTGGCCCGTGCCCATGACCATGCAGACAATGGTCGTGCTTCTGATCGGCGCGGCCTATGGCTGGCGTCTCGGCGGGGCGACCGTGGCCCTTTATCTGTTGGAGGGTGCGGGCGGCTTGCCCGTTTTCTCGGGAACGCCGGAACGCGGCATCGGGCTTGCCTATATGGGCGGCCCGACCGGAGGATTTCTATTCGGATTCCTCCTCGCCGCAATGGTCGTGGGGTGGTTGGCCGAAAGGGGATGGGACCGAAACTGGCTCAAGATCGCCGTGGCCATGATCGTCGCCGATGTCCTGGTTTTTGGCGTTGGCGCTGCCTGGCTCGGCAGCTTCGTCGGATTGGCGCGGGCCTACCAGCTTGGGGTGGAGCCATTCCTGCTCGGCGATGTCTTGAAGATCGCTTTGGCGGTCGCGGCGGTGCAGGCCGGGTGGTGGGGCATCCAACGTCGCAAAGAGGGTTGATCGGCGAGCGCGTTCAACCCGCTTGCACTGGGGCCGGCGCCAGGCTGCGCCAACCCTCCGGACCGAGCGCTTCAAGCGGCCGGAAGCGCGCCTTGTAGGACATCTTCGAGCTGCCGGCGATCCAATAGCCGAGATAAACGAACGGCAAATGAAGACCGCTGCAGCGATTGATCAGCCACAAGATCATGAAATTGCCCAATCCACGACGATCCTGTGTCGGATCGAAAAAGCTATAGACGGCCGATAGCCCATCACCCAGGCGGTCGATCAAGCAGCCCGCGACAAGGGAGCCGTCGCCATCGCGGAATTCGACGATCTGCGTGTGGACCGGGCTGGTCTCGATCATCGATGCAAACGCGGCGAAATCCATTTCGGCCATTTCGCCGCCGTGGCGCGTGTTTTGATAGATCGAAAACAGCCGGTATTGTTCCTCCGTCGCCTTGGCCTGCCGCGAGGACACCTTCAAATCCGAATTCATCGCCAATATTCGCCGCCATGACCTTCCGCCGCGACCGGTCGTGGCCTTGGCAAAACCTTTCACGACGACACGCACCGGCACGCAGGCCCGGCAGCCCGGACAGGCAGGCCGGTACGCAAAATCCTGGCTACGTCGAAAACCGGCCTGGGATAGAAGATCGTAACGGGCGCCGGCGCCGGCGCCGGTTAATTCCGTGAAGATGCGCCGCTCGGTTCGGGTCTGCAAATAGGGGCAGGGGGCCGGCGCGGAATAATAGAAGCGCGGCTGGATGTGTAAGTCGTCACGCATACGTCCACGCACGGACTATCGCCCGACGACCCAATGCCGTCTGGGCGGTTGCGGTCACACCCTAGCGCCGCGGCTGAGCCGGCGGCGTTACCGTCACCGGCACCGCGGACGGGGTTGTCGTCGTCGACCGGGCCGGTGCTGGCGCCGGTCCCTCGCCGGTGCGCGTGGGGCCGTTGGGCGAGCCGGGAAATTGTCCTTCGGGCGGCGGTTCGCCGGCTTCGCGCAAAATAAGAATGCTGATGCGGCGATTCCGCGGGTCGAAGGCATTTTCGGTAATCAGGGGATCGCGTTCGGCCTTGCCGACGACACGTTCGAATTTGCTCGTCGGAACGCCCGCGTCGACCAGCGCTCGCCGACTTGAATTGGCGCGGTCGGTCGAAAGCTCCCAATTGCTGTAACCCTGGGGATTGGCGTAGGGAAGCGCGTCGGTATGGCCGGTGACCGAGATCTTGTTGGGCAGTCGGGCAACGATCCGAGCGACCTGGCCGAGCAGGGCGCGGGTCTGTGGCGCGGGCTGGGTGCTGCCCAGCGGGAACATCGACACCTTCTCCTGGTCGACGATCTGTATGCGCAGACCCTCGGGCGTGCGGTCGATGACCAAATTCTCCGCTAGGTTTTTTAACTCGGGGATGTCCTGAATCGCCTGGCGCAACATGTTCTCGGTGTCTTTGAACAGCTTGTTCTCGCGCTCGGCCAACAGCTTCTCGGCCTGCCGCTCCGTCAGCTTCTCGATCTGGACATCCTGGGTGGTCTGCTTATCGCGCTCCAACGCCGTCTGCAGCCGTTCTTTGGCGCTCGGCTGGTTTGGTTGCCGCTGCCGTTGCTGTTGTTGTTGCGCGGTTTGCATATCGCGCTGGGGGTTTTCTCGTTGATTGGACCCGTCGCCGTCGCCGACCGACTGGAATTTCCCGTCGTCATGTTCCCACTCGACATCGACTTGAGCGGGTGGCGCCAGCGGCATGTTTTGCCCGGTGGCGCCGGTCGCGGAGGTCATGCCGCCCGTGCGAGAAACAAACATGCCGCCGAGCAGGCCACCGGAGCCGCTCGTGCTCTTGGACACGGTTTCGGGCGAGAAGTAGTTCGAGATGCCGTTTTTTTGCTCCTCCGTGGTGACGTTCAGGAGCCAGAGGAGCAGGAAAAACGCCATCATCGCGGTCACGAAATCGGCGTAGGCGACCTTCCAAGCGCCGCCGTGATGGCCGCCACCATGCCCACCTTTCTTGACCTTCTTGATGACAACGGCGGCGCCCTGGTCGGCCATTGTGCTTGCCCCCTAGATCGGCGGCAGCGCGGCGACGGCTTCTTCGACTTCGTAGAAGCTCGGCCTCACATTCGACAACAGCGACTTGCGGGCGAATTCAACAGCCACGGCCGGGGCGTAGCCCTGCATGAAGGCAAGAACGCCGGCCTTGACGCATTGCAGGTACTTGCCCTCGGCGTCGAACGTATTCTTGATCGATGTCCCGATCGGTCCGACGAAGCCATAAGACAGAAGCACGCCGAGGAAGATGCCAACCAGCGCGCCGCCGATAAGATGGCCGAGAACTTCGGGTGGTTCCGTGATCGATCCCATGGTGTGAATGACGCCAAGAACGGCGGCAACGATGCCGAGCGCCGGCAATCCGTCCGACATGGTCAGCACCGCAGCCGAAAGTTGTGCCTGTTCGGCGTGGTGGGTTTCGATTTCCTCGTCCATCAGTGCCTCGACCTCATGCGGATTGTCGGTGCCCAAGGTCAGCAGCCGGAGGTAGCCGCATAGATAAAGTGACGGCGTGATGGTCCGACAGAAATATCGGAAACTTTTGAAAGATCGAACTCTCGTGCGGTTTTTCCACATGCGACTCAAGCGCGAGCAAGCCTTTGGATTTTGCTAGTTTGAACGGGCTGTATTGCAGCGTCAGCAACTCGAGATAGGCGGCGCGGTCATAACGCGACCCCTTCAGCATGCTGCCCAATGCCCCGCCAATGCGAGACAATAGGGATTTCGGGTTGGCGATCAGAAAGGCACCGATCGCGGCGCCGCCGATGATGACGAATTCGAAGGGTTGCCACAAGACGGCCACGTGCCCACCGTTGGCCATATAGCCACCGATGACGCTGAGGATTACGACAATGGCACCGACGATGAACAGCATTGCGAAGAAGCGGCTCCAACCGATTGACTTGACGAGAAACTGCCCCAACGCTGGTTAAGATTTAGTTTAGTGCATGATTGTCATTGTTCCAACTTCTTCGCGGCGGGCAGGCAACGGCGCGTTTTCACTTCGGGGCCAATCGAAGAATTCCGATGCCTCGGAGCGCCACCTCGTCGCGGGTGCCGGCAAGTGTTACATAGCCCCCGTCAAGCCAAAGTGGGGATAGGTCACCGTAAAAGGAAGAGAGCGGATTTCCCGATTGACCGACGGCCTGAATGAATCGCGAGGAGGCGAGGTCGAATAAGTCATAGACCGCGCGATAGCCTGGACCATGAGCAGTGGCGAAGGGATTGATATCGCTGCCAATTCTCGAACGACCACGCAGCAATGTGAAATCGTCGCCATCAATCGGCAGGGCGATATTGGCCAAGCGCCCCAGAACCGGAATTTGGCTCAGGATACGGTTGTCGAAACGAGCCTCATGGGCATCGCCCCACCGCCAGCCCGCCCGATCGGCGCCAAATCGACGGTCAAGCTCGGCCATCGCGGAATCAAAAGATGTCCGAAGCTGCTGGTCACAGGTTTCCGCTTCAGGCGTCGTAATATCGTCGCACCATTGCCGATCGGCGCGCAAAACGCGCTCGACCAGGGGGGCGCGGAGGTCCCAGAAATCGCCGAAGAGCGGTCCGAGTTCGTCGGCGAAAAGCGCTCGCACGAGGTCACGAAGCCAATAGCTAAAGATCAGTGGCTCGGCGCGATCGCGCGCCATCGTCCCATCCCAGGCGGCGAGGTTTTCAAATGTAGCGGCCGCCTTCGTGTTCGTTGGAACGAAGGCGACCATCAACGGGACCAGGTCGCGGGCGGCCATTGAAACCGAATCGACCTGTATCGCGGCAGTATTTTTCATCGTGTGCCGGGGCGTCGCGGCGAGAAGCTCCTCAAGACGACGGGCACGGTAGGCAGGCGGCCAATCGCGGGCGAGAAAGAACGGATAGTTGTCGCTGACAATTTTGTTATTTGCGTTGGCCAGAACGCCGCCGACCGGGTTGCGAATGTGGGGCAATCGGTCGAACGGAATAAAGCCGGTCCAGTCATGCGCATCGGTCCATCCGGCGAGTGGCAGGGATGAATCCGCGCCGGCGCGGATCGGCACGCGGCCGGCCGCCAGGAATCCGATGGTGCCGCTGAGATCGGCATACATGACGTTCTGTTGCGGGGCGTGGAAAAGGCGCAGGGCCGCCTCCAACGCGGTGGCGTCATTCGCGTGGTTGATTCGAAATATCGCCTCCGGCGTGGGGTCGTTGGCGACCAGGGCGGTGGCAGCTAGAGCAAGGACATAACGCGACCCGTCTTCGGCCGGAATCGGCTCGGAGTTCGGGAGAATATCCGAGATGATTGGTCCATGGCGGCTCTCGCGTATCGTCAGCGCCACGTCTTCGCCGCCCCGCACGCGGATGGTCTCCTGCCGCTGTCGAAACTCCGTCCGACCGGTTGGGGTCGCGTAGCCGCCCCCATCTCCAGGGGCCATGCGCTCGACGAACAAATCCTGGGTGTCGCTCTCCGTCGTGGTCATGCCCCAGGCGACCTTGCCGTTATGTCCGAGGACGTGGAAGGGGACGCCGGGCACGGTGGCGCCCGCGATCCGCCATGACGGCGTTTCGATGCGCGCCAAATACCAGAGATTCGGCGCGGAATAGCCCAAATGGGGATCATTGGCGAGGATCGGTTTGCCGCTTGCGGTGCGGTCGCCCGCAAGAACCCAGGCATTCGAGGCCGATTGATGAACCAGCGCTTCCGGCGTGGCCGCGGCGAGGTGTTCGAGCGGCAAGCTCGCAAGGGCCGCGAGCGTAACCGGAGCGGTCGGCGGATAGGGTGGCCACAGGCTGGCGAATTGCGACGGTGTGAGCCGGCGCAAGACGCGCGAGCGAAACAGTTCACTGCCCCAATTGCCGGAAAGCTGCATGGCCATCAGCTTTCCCCAAACCGAAGAATCCGCCGTCTTCCACGGCTCCGGACGAATGCCGAGCAGGTAGAATTCGGGTGGCCAGGCTCCGGCATTGCCCGCGATGAAGGCGTTGACGCCGGCGGCATAGGCTTCAAATACCCCACGAGTCTCGGCGGACAGGTTCGGCAGCCCTTCCTCGGCAAGGCGATAAAGGCCGAGCACACGCATGAACCGGTCGCTGCCGAGGCCGGCTGACCCTACCACTTCGGCCAACCGACCCGATCCTAGGCGCCGCATTAATTCCATTTGAACGAGGCGGTCCTGGGCGTGGACAAAACCCAGGCCGAAATAACCGTCATTCGGAGTTTGAGCGAAAATATGGGGGATCGCGTGCCCATCGCGCACGATTTCGATCGGCGCCGAAATTCCGGCGAGGTGGATCGTTCCGTCGACCTGCGGCAGCGATGTGCGAAGCCACAGATAAGCCCCACTCAAACCCAACACGACGAGCGCGACCAAGAGCAAGGCGCCGCGTCGAAGCCAGCGGAACGTCCTTGCCCGGGTCATGGGCCCAGATTCACGATGACGGTCTTTTTGTGGGTGAAATGCTCGATCATGGCCTCTAGCGAAGCCTCTTTGCCCAGGCCGGATTGCTTGGTGCCGCCATAGGAGAGTCCTGGCTGCACGACGATGTTCTGGTTGACCTGGACAAAACCGGCTTGGAGGCGGCGGGCGGCGTTCAGCGCGGTGCCGATGTCGCGAGTCCACACGGTCGCGGCCAGGCCGTAGTCGCTGTCATTGGCCTGTCCGATCACGTCATCCTGATCGGACCAGGGGATCAGACATGTGACTGGGCCGAAGATTTCTTCACGCGCGACACGATGCCGGTTGGTGAGACCGCTGAACAACACAGGCTGAACAAAGAGGCCTTGTTTCAGCCTGGGATCGGCCGGCAATGCCGAACATCGATGCGCAACGGCGCCCGGTGTTTCGCTGCCGAGCGCGATGTAACGGCTCACCTTGTCGTATTGCGCTTTCGAGATGATGGCGCCGATGTCGGTTGCCTCGTCGAGCGGATCGCCCATTTTCATGGCGTCCACCTTGGCCTTCATGCCGCGTAGGAAGGCGTCGTGGAGGCTGGCATGAACGAATATTCGGCTGGCTGCGGTGCAACTTTGACCCTGGCGCGTGAAACGCATGCCGGTGACGGCACCCGCGATCGCACGGTCGAGATCGGCATCGGGCATGACGATCATCGGGCTTTTTCCGCCCAATTCGAGCGTCACCGGAATAAGTTTGTCGGCGGCGTTGCGCGACACGGCCTTCCCGGTTTCCACCGAGCCCGTAAAGGTGATTTTTGCGACCTTGGGATGGGCCACCAGCGGCGCCCCGCATTCCGGGCCGAATCCTGAAACGATGTTGAACACGCCGGGCGGCAAGACCTGGTTCATGATCTGACAGACCCGGAGGACCGCCATTGGCGCCTCCTCGGCGGATTTGACGACGACGGCGTTCCCGGCGACGAGCGCGGGCGCGATTTTGAGCGCCATCAGCATCATCGGCACGTTCCACGGGATGATCGCTCCAACCACGCCCAGGGGCTCGCGCAGGGTCATCGTCAGCATGTCGGGATTGAAGGGCACGGTCTCGCCCTTCAGCTCTGATCCCAGGCCACCATAAAACAGGAAAACATCGGCGAGGACAGACGCCTCGACTCGGCTTTCCGTACGCAGGGCCTTGCCGGTCTCCAAAGCGACCAGTCGCCCCAATTCCTCCGCATGTTCGCCTAACCGGCGGCCGCATTCGGCGATCAATTTGCCGCGCTGACGGGCGGCGATACGTGCCCATCCCGGCTGGGCGGCGGCGGCGGCCGAAACCGCGCGATCGACATCATCGGCCTCGCCGAGGGCCGCGGAGGCGACGGTGTCCATCGTCGCGGGAGCAACTACCGGAAAGGTCTTGCCGGAGGCCGCGGAACATAATTTGCCGTCGATCAACAGCGAGCCGGAAAGGGTCCGCGCCAACACGAAGGGATCGAGGTCGGGCCGCAGTGGATTTGTCGCCATCTTGGTGTCATAGCGGAGCGCCGTTCCTGGCGCAATCGCGCGCGGCCCTGGGTTCACCGTGGCGATGGTCGGTTGCGCGTTGCGGCACGCGGTCATATACCGGTCGAGCATGGGAACCGGAGGGAGAACGATGTCGATCGCCGCTCTGTTGTTCGATGTCGACGGTACCCTCGCCGAAACCGAAGAAGCGCATCGTGAGGCATTTAATGCCGCGTTCCATGAACACGGCTACCCCTGGGTCTGGGACCGCGCCCTTTATGCCGATCTTCTGCGGGTAACCGGGGGCAAGGAGCGTATCCGCCACTATCTCTCCCGCTTTCAGGCGGAACTGCTCAAGACCGCTGGGATCGAGAACACAATTCGAAGCCTCCATGAGGCGAAGAACCGCGGCTATTGGTCCGCGATTTCGCGGGGCGCCATTGATCTGCGCCCCGGAATTCGTCGCCTGATCGCGGACGCTAGGCAGGCCGGGTTGCGCCTCGCCATCGCCACGACGACATCCCTGCCCTCGGTTCGGGAGCTTCTGGTCGGGACGCTGGGCCCGGACTCCCCTGGCTGGTTCGATACAATCGTCGGCGGCGACATGGTGGCCGCGAAAAAGCCGGCGCCCGATATTTATTCCTTGGCTTTGGAGAAACTGGGCCTTGCCCCGAATGCCTGCATGGCCTTCGAGGACTCGGCCAATGGCCTGCGATCTGCACTTGCCGCGCGGATTCCGGCGCTGATCACGGTCAGCGCGTACACCATGGGCCAGGACTTTGCCGGCGCCGTGGCCGTGCTTTCCGACCTCGGCGAACCCGGCGCACCTCTTCGTGTCTTCCGCGGCGATCCATCAGGCGAGGACTTCGTTTCGCTGAATCTGCTCCGGCGCTGGCACGAGGCGGCAACGTCGCCGGCTTGACCGGGGAATCGCCATCAGCGACAACGGGACGATGTTTCTTCGCGACCTATGGTACTTGGTGCTTCCCGGCGAGGGCCTAAAGCCCGGACGGATTGTGCCCAAAACGCTTCTGGGTGAACGCCTTATCATTGGGCGCGACAGCGCGGGCGCGCCTTTCTGCCTTCGCGACTTTTGTCCCCATCGTGGGATGCCGCTGTCCTTTGGCCACTTCGACGGCCGCGAGATCGAATGCTGCTACCATGGGTGGCGCTTCGATCCCTCCGGGCGGTGCACCGCCATCCCATCCTTGGTTGAAGCGCAATCGTTCGACCTCGGTCGCATCAATGCGGTCGCGTATCCCTGCCGCGAGGTTCAGGGCAACATCTGGGTCTTTTTCCCCAGCGCGAGGGAAACCCCGAACCCGGTGCCCGAAATTCCGGAAGTGCCGGCGGTCGGAACCGGATCCTACCAGCTGGCGCTGTCGATGGTATTCCCTTGCGCGGTCGATCACGCCGTTGTTGGTCTGATGGACCCCGCTCACGGGCCATTCGTGCATCGCTCCTGGTTCTGGCGATCGCGGCGCTCGGCGCATGAGAAGGAACGGCGATTCGAGCCATCGCCGTTTGGTTTCCGCATGGTCCGCCACCGGCCGTCAAGCAACTCGCGTGCCTATAAGTTGTTGGGGCGGCCGACGACGGAGATCACGTTCCGACTACCCGGAATTCGGGTCGAGCACATTGAATCGGACAATGGCGTGGTCTGCAACCTGACCGCAGTGACTCCGATCGACAAGGACACGACGCAGATCAATCACCTGGTTTATTGGACGATTCCCTGGCTGGGCCTCCTCAAACCGATCGCGCGCCGTCTTGGGCGGACGTTTCTCGAGCAGGATCGAGAAACGGTCGCGCGCCAGCAACTCGGTTTGGCTGGGGACCCCGCCTTGATGCTGATCGATGACGCCGATCGGCCGGCCAAATGGTACTACCGGATCAAGGCGGAATTTGCCCGCGCCCAGGACGAAGGCCGCGCCTTCGTCAACCCCGTGAAGGAGCGGGTACTACACTGGCGGAGTTAGCGGCCGGCGTAAGTTCAACGCTCAGCGGTGGGCCAGCTTGAGGGCAAGGACCGATAACGCCTCATCAACGGACCGCGCTTGCCGAACCAGGCGGCGGCCGTGCGAAACGGCGAAGTCGCCCGCGCGCCGCGATCCCGCCGGGAACTTCGCGATGATGAATTCCGGTTCGCCGCGAGCGTGACGAAAGACCTGAAACGCCGCCATGCCGGGGCTGCTGTCGATGGCATAATCGCGCCACGCGCCATCAGCCACCTTGCGTCCGTAAAAATGGAGCAGACGGCGGAGTTCCGCCGCCTCAAAACGCACGCCGACCGGACGCCGTGAAAAATCCTTCAGTCGAACGACATTGTTCATGGGGCGTCAGTTCAAGCGGCGCGACGGCGCCGCGAACGGATCGGGCTGCGTGTAATACTCCGCAACCCCTAGAGTGCGGTAGCAGAAAACCGGCGCCTTTTCTTCCGGCTGCGGCAGGTCCGGGGTTAACTCTCGGCACAGGCGACCGTCCGATATCAATCCCCGCATCGAACAATCGCGGCCGGAAACGTACGAAACAACGTGGTCGGACAAGCTTTTCCCCGTGCCCATATAGGTCATCAGGCCGAGCCCGTTCAGTCCAAATTCGACCGGGGTTTGGCAACCCGCGGTCAACAGGGCAAGGGCAATCCAGAGAAGTCGTTTTGTCATTCCCCCGCTGCCTTCCACCGATTCCCCCGGCGTCTATTCATCATTCCGCGCCGCGGTCTTGTTGTGGCCGCAATTTTGCGAAATATTGTCGGCCCGCGTCAATCACGGAAGGAAGTGCCATGGCAGCGGAGACGCCGGTTTGCGACTTCGGGCGGCGGGCGGTCGATTTCGATCTCATCGGAGTGGATGGCAAGCGGTACCGCCTGGCCGACATTCGCGGCCAGAGGGGCACATTGGTCATGTTCATCTGCAATCATTGCCCCTATGTCCGCGCCATTATCGAACGCCTAGTGGACGAAGTCGGTGAATTGAAAGCCCACGGGGTTGGTGCCGTTGCCATCATGTCCAACGACGTATTGGCCTATCCCGAGGATTCCTTCGACAAAATGAAGGAATTCGCGCACCAGCACAACTTCGACTTTCCCTACGCCATCGACGAGACGCAGGCCGTGGCCAAAGCCTATGGCGCGGTGTGCACGCCGGATTTCTTCGGTTTCAATGCGAGTCTCGAGTTACAATATCGCGGACGCATGGATGCCTCGCGCCGCGAACTCGTGGCCGGCGCCCGTCGTGAACTGTTCGAGGCAATGACAACGATAGCGGCGACCGGGCAAGGACCGCGGGACCAGACGCCAAGCATGGGCTGCTCGATCAAGTGGCGCCAGGCCGCATAACTCAACCGGGCGATTCCGCCGCTGCAAGGCAACCGACACCAGCAAATTTCGGGTACGAACGTGGGTGACATTTTCCGCGAAGTCGATGAGGACCTGAGGCATGACCGATATCTCAGGCTATGGAAGGACTACGGCAACTACGTGCTGGCCGGCTTGGTCGGCCTCGTCGCGGCGACCGCTGCCGTAGTCTTCTGGCGCGAATACGATGCGCGGAAGCGGGCCGATGAGGCGACGACCTATCTGGCGGCCACGGATTTGGCGCGTGCGGGGGGCGGCGCGGAGGCGGCCAAGGCGTTTGAATCGCTTGCCCGCGACGCGAGTTCGGGATACGCGACGCTTGCACGGCTGCAGGAGGCGGGGCTGAAGGCGCGCGCCGGTGACCCAGCCGCGGCCTCTATTCTCTACCGGACGATCGCTGCCGATAGCGGCGTCGATCAGGCTTTGCGCGATGTCGCGTCGTTGCAATCGGTGCTTGTTGTTATTGAAACCGAAGAGCCGACAAGTCTCGCCGCGCGGCTCAATGCCCTGACCGTCGAAACGAACCCCTGGCGCCATGCGGCGTTCGAGTTGTTGGCGGTGTTGGCGCAGCGAACCGGCGACATGGGCAAGGCCACGGAATATTTCTTGCGCCTGGCCGACGATCCCGCGACCCCGTCGGGTATTCGCGCGCGCGCGGCCGAAATGTTGGCGGTCCTCGGCGGGTGATGATTTTCTCCCGTCACCGTGCGACCCTGGCTCTGATTGTGGCGGGCCTACTCGCCAGCGCCTGCGATACGGACATCTTCGCGGCACGCAAGCCGCTGCCGTTGCCGGGCGCGCGGATCAGCATCATGAGCCAGCAGCAATCGATCGAGGCCGACAGGGCCTTGGCCGATTTGGCCGTGCGCTTGCCGCCCGCGACGGCAAATATCGAATGGCCCCAGGCGGGCGGACCGCCCAATCACCTCGTCCAGCATCTCGCTATCGCCGCGGCCCCTCGCGAAATCTGGCGCGCCGGCATTGGCGAAGGTGTTAGCAGCGAAACGCGGCTCACTTCCGCGCCCGTCATCGGCGGCGGCCGGGTTTTTACGATTGACGCCGAAACTACGGTCAGTGCCTTCGACGCCAATACCGGCCGTCGCTCCTGGACCTTCGACGTTACGCCGCGCGACCACGGCACCGGCGGGCAAGGCGGGGGCGTTGCCTTCGACGGCGGCCGGGTCTATGTGGCGACCGGCTACGCTCAAGTTCTGGTGCTGGACGCGGCAACCGGCAAAGAAATCTGGCGTCAGCCGGTCAGCGCCCCGGTACGGACGGCGCCAACAGTCAGTGGCGGCCGCGTCTTCGCCGTGAGCATCGACAATCAGCTCCATACTTTCGATGCCGGCGATGGACGCAAGCAGTGGACACATACCGGGATCGTCGAAGTGGCCGGAGTCTTCGGCGGGGCAAGCCCCGCTGTGGAAGGCGGCATCGTCGTGGTTGCCTATTCCTCAGGGGAGATCTTTGCTCTGCGCGTCGAAAATGGCCGCGTTCTCTGGTCGGAGTCCCTTGCCGGCGACCGCCGGGCCAACGCAGCGGCGTCATTCTCGAATATTCGCGCGCATCCGGTGATCGATCGTGACCTGGTACTCGCCATCAGCCATGGCGGCCGAATGGCGGCCATCAGTCTGCGAACCGGAAACCGGATATGGGACCATACGCTCGCCGGTATCAATACACCTTGGGTGGCGGGGGATTTCATTTTCGTCGTGAGCGTCGACGGCGAACTGGTTTGCCTGACCCGTCGCGAGGGGCGGGTGCGCTGGGTGACGCAGTTGCGCCGCTACCGCGACGAAAACAACAAAAGCAGCCGGATCATTTGGACGGGGCCGCTGTTGATGGGCGGGCGGCTTCTGTTGACCAACTCGCTTGGCGAGGCGGTATGGGTGGCTCCGGAAAGCGGTGCTATTGTCGGCAGGCAGGCGTTGCCCGATGCCACGATGGTGTCGCCGGTGGCCGCCAACGGCACACTTTACGTGATCACGGACAACGCGGATCTGGTTGCCCTGCGTTAGACTTGGCGCGGTGCCCTGCGCGCCTGTCATCCGAAAATAAAGGAATTCATGGCTTTCGTCGTTGCCATCGTCGGCCGGCCGAATGTCGGAAAATCGACGTTGTTCAATCGCCTCGTCGGGCGCCGCACGGCTTTGGTGGACGACACGCCGGGGCTCACTCGCGATCGCCGCGAAGGCCAGGCCCAGCTGGGCGATTTGTCCTTTACCGTCGTCGACACGGGCGGCCTGGAGGAATCGCCGCCGGACAGCCTGGCTTCCAAGATGCGCGGTCAAACAGAATACGCCGTCGATGCCGCCGACCTGACCTTGTTTGTCATCGATGCGCGAGCCGGCGTCACGCCGGTCGACCGGCATTTCGCGCAATGGCTACGCAAACGAGGCCATCCCGTGTTGCTCTTGGCCAATAAATGCGAGTCGGTTAAGGCCGTCGCCACCGGTGTGGCCGAAGGCCACGGGCTCGGCTTCGGCGAGCCGATCGCGATCTCGGCCGAACATGGCGACGGCCTGGCCTACCTTCACGCGGCGCTTGTCGAGAAAATCGGGCGCGCGGCTTTCGAGGACACCGAGCAAGATGCCGCGAACCGCGCGCTCAGGCTGGCGGTTGTCGGCCGCCCCAATGTCGGCAAATCGACATTGATCAATCGTCTGGTCGGCGAAGAACGAGTCCTGGTAGGGCCGGAGCCGGGCATTACGCGCGACGCCATCGATATCGAATGGACCTTTGGCGACAGGCGCGTGCGGCTGGTCGACACGGCCGGCCTGCGGCGCCAGGCCCGAATCGAAGACCGGCTGGAAAGGCTTTCGACCGGCGATACGATTCGCGCCATCGGCCGCGCCGAAGTCGTGGCGCTGGTCCTCGACGGCGAAACCATGCTCGAGAAGCAGGATCTGACTATCGCGGGAATGGCGATCGAGGAAGGCCGAGCTTTGGTGATCGTCGTCAACAAATGGGACATCGTCGCCGATCGCGACGCGGCGTTACGCCGGCTCCGCGACCGCCTGGAGACATCGCTGACGCAGGTAAGGGGCATTCCCTTCGTGACGCTCTCGGCGCTGACCGGCGAAAAGGTGGACCGGTTCATGGCCGCGGTTCTGCAGATACACGAGGTCTGGTCGCGAAGACTGCCGACACCGGCGCTTAACCGCTGGCTCGGCGAGGCGACGTCCGCCAATCCGCCGCCGATGGTCGAGGGTCTGCGGCCGCGGCTGCGTTTCATGACCCAGGTATCGACACGGCCGCCCGGTTTTGCCCTATTCGCCGCGAAGGCGAAGAAGCTGCCCGAGAGCTACATGCGTTATCTCACGAACTCACTCCGGGATGTATTCGATCTACCCGGCGTTCCGGTTCGCTGGTTCCTGCGCGCAGGCAACAATCCTTATGTGAAGGATCAATAGGCGCGCAGGACGGTGCCGTTGCGGGTGCAATCGGGCACGGCCAAATCCACGAACAGGCCGGCGATATTTTCCGGTTGGGGGTGTTGGGTCGGGTCCTCCCCCGGGAAGGCATGCGCGCGCATCGCCGTGCGCACGACACCGGGGTCAATCAAATTGACCCGCACGCGCGTGCGCGCAACTTCGCCGGCATAAACCTTGGCCATCATCTCCAATGCCGCCTTGCTGGCCGCATACGCACCCCAATACGGAAACACGGTCTCCGCCGCGCCGGAGGTGACGAAGATCGCCCGGCCTGCGTCCGACGCGCGCAGGGCCCGATCGAAGGACCGAATCAGCCGCCAATTCGCCGTGACATTGACGTCCATCACCCTCTGCCAGGTTTCGGGATCCTGATCGGCCAAGGGGCCGAGGACGCCAAGAACGCCGGCATTGCCGACGATGACGTCGACGTGCCGGAAACGTTGGGCCAATGCCGGCGCCAGCTGTTCGATGCGGTCGGGCTCGGCGAGGTCGAACGGCACGAGCGTGGCGGTCCCGCCGACGCCGCGAACGCGGTCATCGGTTTCCTCAAGTCCGCCGACCGTGCGCGCGACGAGGACGCAATGCGCACCCTCACGCGCAAAGTGAACGGCGACCGCAGCGCCGATGCCGCGGGAGGCGCCGGTGATGAGGGCGACGCGCCCCGCGAGTCGGCCCGAAGGCCTCGAATCGTCGGTCACGGTCGCGGCGAACCGGCTTCGCGCAGGATCACGCGACTTCCAAAAGCGAGAGTTGGGTTGGGCCGCCACCGCCGTCATGATCGGTCAGGGGCGTCGGGTAATCACCCGTGAAGCAGGCGTCGCAATATTGGGGCGCCGCGGAATTTCGGCCCGTCGTGCCCATCGCACGATAGAGGCCGTCGATCGACACAAAAGCCAAGCTGTCCACGCCAATGAAACGCGCCATGTCGGCGAGGTCGTACTGAAAGGCGAGAAGCTTTTCGCGCTGCGGCGTGTCGATGCCGTAGAAACAGGAATGGGTCGTGGGCGGACTTGACACGCGCATATGAACTTCGCGCGCGCCGGCCTGACGAACCATTTCAACGATCTTCTTGGACGTCGTGCCGCGCACGATGCTGTCGTCGACCAGAATGACTCGTTTGCCCGCGATCTTGGCGCGATTGGCATTGTGCTTTAGCCTGACGCCGAGATGGCGGATGTGGTCGCTCGGCTCGATGAACGTGCGACCGACGTAATGGTTGCGGATGATGCCGAGTTCGAACGGAATCTTGGATTCCTCGGCATAACCGATCGCCGCGGGCACGCCGGAATCGGGAACCGGGATGACCATGTCGGCATCGACCGGGCTTTCGCGCGCGATCTCGGCGCCGATACGTTTGCGCGTTTCGTAAACGCTGATGCCGCCGACAACGCTGTCGGGCCGCGAGAAATAGATGAACTCAAACACGCAAAAACGCTGCGACGTCGACGGCAGGGCGCGGATGCTGCGCATACCGCTGCGATCGAGCACGACCATCTCCCCGGGTTCGACATCACGTATGTGAGTGGCGCCGATGATGTCGAGCGCGCATGTCTCGGACGTAAGAATGGTCGCATCTTCCAGGCGTCCGATGACGAGCGGGCGCACCCCCAAGGGATCGCGAACGCCGATAACCATGTCGTTGGCGAGTGCGACCAGGGAATAGGCGCCTTCGACCTGGCGCAGTGCGCCGACCAGGCGATCGACGACGTCGCTTTGCGGCCCGGTCGCCATCAAATGGGTGATGACCTCGGTGTCGGTCGTCGATTGGAACAGGCAGCCCTGCTTGACCAGCCGCCGCCGCACGGTGGCTGCGTTTGTCAGGTTGCCATTATGGCCGATGGCAAAACCGCCTTCGTTGAATTCGGCGAAAAGCGGTTGAACATTGCGCAGGACAGTTTCGCCGGTGGTCGAATAACGAACATGACCGATCGACGCGTGACCCGGCAGCTTGGCGATGACCGCCTCGGTTCCGAAATTGTCCGCGACATGTCCCAACCCGCGATGGCCGTGGAAACGGGCGCCGTCATAGGTGACGATGCCGGCGGCCTCTTGTCCGCGGTGCTGAAGGGCATGCAAGCCAAGGGCGGTATGGGCCGCCGCGTCCTTGGCGCCATGGATGCCAAACAGGCCGCATTCCTCGCGCAATTTGTCATCATCGAAGGGATGGGTTGTGAGCATCGACATCGCCCTCGTTTCAACCGTCCGGTTTGCCGGGTAGCGTCTGGATTAGACGATCCAATCCCTTGCGCTCGTCAACCTTATAGCCCGGATCGTCGCGCGCCGCAGGTCCTTTCGGCAGGGGATTGGCAAGGCTATTGAACGCCTTTTCGTCGCCGCCATCTGAAAACACGCCGCCACGCGTGGCGGCGGTCCGGCTGCGGAACTCGCGGGGCACCAGCGTCATGAGCATGTCCGCGCCGCGCTCGATAATCGGGGCCGAACGGGCTCCGACAAGCCAATCGGGGTATTCGTCCTGGGGTGTCACCGAGACGATCCCGAGATAGGCCAGACAGACGAGTACGGCCCCGCGCGCCAGCCCAAATACGAAGCCGAGGCTGCGGTCCAGGGCGCTCAATCGGCTGTCGCGGACGCGCCGCGCCAGTGCCTGGCTGATGAGCGAAAGAATTACCAGCGTCACCAGAAAAATCGCGACTCCGGTGACGATATCGGCAAGCAGGGCATTTTCTATCCATACCCGCGCGAACGGACGGGCGCGCGGAAAGCCATTCAGCGTGGCGAGCGCGGCACCTACCCAGCCCGCGACCGAAAAGACCTCGGTCACCAGACCTCGCACCAGGGCGAGCAGACCCGAGATCAGGATAATGGCGACAACGGCGAAATCCGTCAGGTTGATGGCCATGCCGCTCATGAGTCGCGCGCCGGTGCGGGTTCCGGTGCCGATCGCGCCGGGCGACGAGGCGGGGTTGGGTCCAACATGCGGATCAATTCGTTTAGGTCCCTGAGCCCGCGCAGTGTCATGGCGCCGCCCAATTCGGCGCCTTGATCGTGCCGCCGAGCCGGAATGAGGGCGCGCGTGAAACCGAGCTTCGCGGCTTCCTTGAGCCGCGGCTCCGTTTGCCCTACGGCGCGGACCTCGCCGGACAGCCCGATTTCTCCGAATGCCACCGTATCCGCGGCGACGGCCCGATCGACCAGCGACGAAATCAGGGCCGCGGCCACGGCGAGGTCTGCCGCCGGTTCGGCGATACGCAGCCCGCCCGCGACGTTGAGAAAAACGTCGCGACCGCCAAAGGCTAGGCCACAGCGGGTCTCGATCACGGCCAGAATCATCGCGAGCCGCGCCGAATCCCAGCCGACGACCGCCCGGCGCGCGGTGCCATAGCCAGCCGGTGCGGTGAGGGCTTGGATTTCAACGAGGACCGGCCGCGTGCCCTCCATGCCGGCGAACACGACACTGCCGCTCGATTCGCGGCTCCGTTCCGCAAGAAATAGAGCTGACGGGTTGGCGACTTCCAGCAAGCCGCGCCCGGTCATCTGAAAGACGCCGATCTCGTCGGTCGGCCCGAAGCGGTTCTTGACGCCGCGCAGGATGCGGAACTGGTGTCCCCGGTCACCCTCGAAATACAGAACGGTATCGACCATGTGTTCGAGCACGCGTGGGCCGGCGATCGTGCCTTCTTTGGTAACGTGGCCGACAATGAAGACGATCGCACCGCGCCGCTTGGCGACCCGGATGAGCTCCTGGGCGCACGCGCGAACCTGACCGACCGTGCCCGGGGCGGTGTCCAGATTGTCGATATACATCGTCTGGATCGAATCGATGACAAGCGCATCGGGACTATCTGCCGAATCAAAACTCGCCAGAATGTCGCGTAGGCTGGTGGCCGACGCCAGCTCGATCCGCGATCCGACCAGGCCCAAACGAGCGGCGCGCAGGCGAACCTGATCGATCGCCTCTTCCCCGGAAACATAAGCCGTGCGAATCCCCGGTGTTTTTCCATTTCCGGCGAGACCCGCGGCGACCTGCAACAGCAACGTCGATTTGCCGATTCCCGGGTCTCCGGCGATCAGCACGGCCGACCCGGGGACCAGGCCGCCGCCGCAGACACGGTCGAACTCGGAATTACCGGTGACGCGGCGCGACGGTGTTTCTACGGCGTCGGCCAATCCCGAAAAAACGAGCGGGCGCCCCCCGCCCGTTGACATGCCCCGGGGTATTGGCTCGCGGGAAGTCTCCTCGACGATGCTATTCCACGCCTCGCAAGCGTCGCATTTGCCGCTCCATTTTCGATGGCTCACCCCACATTCCTGACACACGAACATGGGTTGGGCACGCGGCATCAGGCGCGCACTTCCATCTTGATCGGACCTTCGGCGCGGCCGTGGATGAACTGATCCACATAGGCGTTGTCGACATGATCGATCGCCGCGACCGGTCCGGCCCAGATGATGCGCCCGGCATGGAGCATGGCGATGCGATGGGCGATCTTGCGCGCCGATGCCATGTCATGCGTGATCGACAGGGCCGTGGCGCCGAGTTCCTTGACGCTTTTCACCACGAGGTCGTTGATCACGTCGCTCATGATGGGGTCCAATCCGGTCGTCGGTTCGTCGAAGAAAATGACCTCTGGATTCGTGGCAATGGCGCGGGCCAGCCCGACGCGCTTCTTCATGCCGCCGGAAAGCTCCGCCGGCGAGAGGATGGCGACCTCTTTCCCCAAACCTACCGCGGCCAACTTTTCTTCGGCGATCTTGCGCGCCTCGGTGCGGCCCATGCCTTCAGCCTGCATCAGCCCAAAGGAGACATTTTCCCAGACGCTGAGGCTGTCGAACAGGGCGGCTCCCTGAAACAGCATGCCGATCTTGCGGCTTACCCGCTCGCGCACCGCGCGCCCGGCGCCGACGACTTCCTCGCCATCGACCTGGATGCTCCCGGCTTCCGGCGCAAGCAAACCCAGGATGCATTTCAGCATCACCGATTTCCCCGTGCCCGATCCGCCGATGATGACAACCGATTCGCGATAGCCGATATCGAGATCGACACCGTTCAGCACGACTTTTCGGCCGAATCGTTTGACCAGTCCGCGAATACGAATCTTCGGGCGGTTCTCTGTCATTTCGCAAAGAAGATTTCGGTGATCGCGTAGTTGAATACAAGGATCAGAATCGATGCGGAAACCACGGCGTCGGTCGTGGCGGCGCCGACTCCCTGGGCGCCGCCACGCGAATGGTAGCCGTGATAACAGCCCATGAGCGAGATGATAAAGCCGAAGACGCCGGCCTTCACCAGGCCGGAAATCACGTCCATCGCCTCGAGAAACTCCTCGGTGCGCTTCAGATAGGTCGCAGGATTGAAGCCGAGTTTGTAGATGCCAACCAGATAGCCGCCGAAAACGCCGATGATGTCGGCGACGAGGACCAGCAAGGGGAGCATCGTAAACCCGGCAATCAACCGGGGTGCGACCAGGTATTTGAACGGATCAGTCGACAGCGTGGAGAGCGCATCGATTTGCTCGGTCACGCGCATGGTGCCGATTTCCGCCGCCATCGACGCACCGATGCGGCCGGCAACCATGAGTCCCGCGATCACCGGGCCCAGTTCGCGGGTCACCGACAGCACGACGACGGTCGCCACGGCCCCTTCGGCCGAAAAGCGGGCGAAACCGGTGTAGCTCTGCAGGGCGAGCACCATGCCCGTGAACAGCGCGGTCAGCCCGACGACGGGAAGGGAGAAATAACCGATCTCGAGCATCTGCCGGCCCACATGGGCGATGTAGTACGGGGGGGTGGCGCAATGGAAGAGGGCGGTCCCGGTGAACTGTGTGACCCGCCCGATTGCTTCGAGAAAATGCAGGAAGATACGGCCGACTGCCGCGAGAAAACCCATGTTTTCAGCCGCCCTCGTAGACGCGCGCCAAACGCGGGCCCAAGCGAGTCAGCAATTCATAGGCGATCGTGCCGGCCTCGGCGGCGACATCGTCGACCGGATTGCGCGGACCGATCAGTTCGATGAATTCTCCGGGTTGGCAGGCCGCAAGCGGCGCCGCCGTGACATCGAGGGTCGTCAGATCCATCGAAATGCGCCCGACAACCGGTACACGAACGTTGCCAATATGGCCGCTACCTTGATTGCTAAGGGCGCGGAGATAACCGTCGGCGTAGCCAACCGAAATCGTGGCGATGCGAGCGGTACCGTTTAGGCGATGGGTTGCACCATAACCAACGGTCCGGGGGCTGTCAACGTCACGGAGTTGAACAATTTTTCCTTTTAATTGAACGACTTGACGCATGGGGTTGGGGGCGTTCGGGGTCGGGTTGATGCCATAGAGGGCGGCGCCGGGTCTGACGAGATCGAAATGGAAATCGGTGCCGAGGAAGATGCCGGACGAATTGGCGAGGCTCGCTTGAATTGGCGCCAGCCGGTCTAGCACCCGTACGAAGGCCAGGCGCTGGGCCTGGTTCATTGTTTGGGCGGCGTCCTCGGAACAAGCCAGGTGGCTGAGCAGGAGTTGTGGCCGAACACGATCGAGAGCGCCGGACGCGATCATCGAGTCGATGTCCGCGGCCGATAGGCCCAGCCTCGTCATTCCGGTATCCAGGTGTATGGCGCCGGGCGAAGCCGTGGCCCGCATCCACGCCTCAACCTGGGCGCGATGGTTGAGAACGGGAATAAGCCCGCGCGCCGCCGCCTCCCGGGCATCGCCGGAATCGACGCCGTCCAACACGAAGATTCGTTTAGCGGGCAGATGCCGGCGAAGCGCGATTCCTTCGTCCACCGAGGCGACGAAGAAGTCCTCGCAGCCGGCGGCGGCCAGCGCGACCGAAATTTTTTCGGCGCCGAGCCCATAAGCATCCGCCTTCACGACCGCGCCGCAACGCGACCCGGAAAGGAGGCTTACAAGCAGGCGATAATTAGCGACAAGCGCGTCGAGATCGATATGGAGGACGGACCGCGTGGCCTCAGAAGGGGGCATCATCCCTGCATCGGCGTCGCCAGGTTGTCGAATTTGGTGAAGGTACCGTCGAACAACAGCTTCACCGCGCCAATCGGACCATGGCGCTGTTTGGCGATGATCACTTCGGCGATGTTGCGGATTCTCTCGCCGCGCTCCGCCCATTTTTCAATGCGGTCGTTGAAGCGATCGTCGTTTTCGTCGGGCCGGCGCGTCGGCTCGGTTCGTTCGTGATAATATTGTTCGCGATACACGAACATCACGACATCGGCGTCTTGCTCAATGGTGCCCGATTCACGCAAATCGGCGAGCTGCGGCCGTTTGTCTTCGCGTTGCTCGACCGCGCGCGAAAGTTGGGAAAGGGCGACGACCGGGAGGTGGAGTTCCTTGGCCAACGCCTTTAGTCCGCGCGTGATGTCGGACACTTCCTGGACTCGGTTTTCAGGCTTTGAACCGTGCGACGGTCGCAGGAGCTGCAAGTAGTCGATGACGATCAAACCGAGACCACGTTGGCGCTTTAGACGCCGCGCACGCGTGCGCACCGCGGAAATCGTCAAGGCCGGTGTGTCATCGATATAGAGCGGAATTCGCGCCAATTGCTGGCTGGCTTCGATGAATCGCGGGAAGTCTTCCTTGCGGACTTCCCCGCGGCGTATCTTGTCGGATGGAACCTGGGTTTCCTCGGCCAGAAGTCGGGTGGCGAGTTGCTCGGCCGACATTTCCAGTGAAAAGAAGGCGACCTTGGCGCCGTCGACGACCTTGATGCCACCGGCGCCATCGGGTGTCTCCCGGTAGGCGCAGGCAGCCTTGAAGGCGATCTTTGTCGCCAGGGCGGTCTTGCCCATCGATGGCCGTCCGGCCAGGACGATCAGATCGGAAGGATGCAGACCGCCAAGCTTCTTGTCGAGATCGACCAGTCCTGTGGAGACCCCGGTGACGTGGCTATCGCGCTTGTAGGCGGCCTCGGCGATGGTAATGGCAGCCGCGAGTGCCCGAGAAAAATCCTGGAAGCCGCCTTCGAATTGTCCGGTGGAGGCGAGATCGTAGAGCAGTTGTTCGGCCATTTCGATCTGATCGATCGCGCGGCTGTCTGAATCCGGCGCGTAGGCCCGGTTGACAAGGTCCTCGCCCAGCGCGATCAGTTCGCGGCGCAGGTAGAGATCGTGGACCAGCCGGCCGTAATTCTCGGTGTTGATGATGCTGGGAACCGCGGCGGCCAGCCGAGCGAGATATTGCAGGCCGCCGATCGCGTTGAGCGCGCCATCCTGATCGAGATAGGTCTTGAGCGTGATCGGGTTTGCGATCTGGCCGCGATCGATGATGCGGGCGATCGCTTCGAACACGCGCCGATGGGCATCGTCGGCGAAATGCTCGGGGCGCAGAAATTCAGCGACCTTCTCGAACGCGCGATTGTTGGAAAGGATGGCCCCGAGAAGAGCCATCTCCGCCTCGGCGTTGTGGGGAGGAAGGCGTTCGGTCGTTACGTCGTCGTTGCGACGGGCGACGGAAAGAATCACGCTTTTTGAGGCTGTCTCCATAACTCGAACATTAGCAGGGTCGCTCCCGCGGCGATGTGACAAGCTATCGGTGCATAGAGTGAAACATGGGGATAGTTCACGTTTGCGGACGTGAAATAGGCGCAGGAATACTGACGGTCGGCGTCAAGGAACAGGTGGTAGAGCCTGCCGGACAGGTCGTAGTGGTGCGCGGCGTTCGCACGGGCCCTCGCGGCGGGATTGTATTGCTGGAATACCCGGAACGCATGATCGAAGCCACGGTAAAACCGCATGGCCCAGGGCGCACGCACCGTCGCGAGATTGGACATGATGAGATCGACGAAATCGTAGAGGCTGCCCTCCTCAACCGTGAGATGTCCGTCCATATAGGCCTCGCCCATACGGAGTTCGGGGTCGAAGAACAGGTCACGATGCAGTCGTGATTGGTGTAGCCGAATGACGATGGTTGGCCCGGTGCCGTCGCCGAAACTACGAGCACTGCCATCGGCGCCGATGACGGTCAGCTGCCCTTTTTGGACGACCTTGCGCAACAGACGGGCGAACAGCATCTCCGCTACCGGTTCGCAATCCGATCGGCGCCTATTGGGCCGCAGCCCACAGGCACCCCCGACACCTAACAATACTAGAAAAGGTGTCGGCGAATTGCAAAAATCCGGAAGCGCCGGCCCCGCCCCGGCTCGCGCCTTATTCGGGGGAAGCCTCCGTCGGCGGGACTTCGGCCGAAGATGCCGGTGTGGCGGCGATTTCGCTGGCGGAGCGGCGTTCCGCCTCCTCTTGCGATTGGGCGATCGTCGCGTTCACCGTGACGATGACTTCCGGATGCAGCGCGACGCGCACCTTGTGCAGGCCAATGGTCTTGATCGGTTGGTCGATCAGAACCTGCTTGCGATCGATCGTGAAGCCGCCCGCGGTCACGGCATCGGCGATGTCGCGGCCGGAAACGGAGCCATAGAGCTGGCCGCTTTCGCCGGCCTGCCGAATCAGCGCGAAGTTGAGGCCGTTGAGTTTTCCGGCAACGGCTTCGGCATCCTGCCGCCGCCTAAGGTTCATGGCCTCAAGCTGTGCCCGCTGCTTTTCGAAATGGGTCTTGTTCTCGGCGGTGGCCCGCATCGCTTTTTTCTGCGGCAGCAGATAGTTGCGTGCGTAGCCGGGCTTGACCTTGACCACATCGCCCATCTGGCCAAGTTTTTCAACGCGTTCGAGCAGGATTACATCCATCGCACTTACCTCGCCGTGCCCGAGCCTATTGGAGAAGGTAGGGCAGTAGGCCCAAAAAACGCGCGCGTTTGATAGCGGTCGTCAATTCGCGCTGTTTCTTGGCCGAAACTGCCGTGATGCGGCTGGGAACGATCTTGCCGCGTTCGGAGATGAACCGCTGTAGCAGTTTCACGTCCTTGTAATCGATCTTCGGCGCGTTTGTGCCGGAAAACGGGCAGGATTTGCGCCGCCGGAAAAACGGGCGGCGTGCGCCAGTACGGGGAGGGCCGCCATTGTTCATGATACATCTCCCTTTTCGGCCGCCATACCGGCCTCGACGCGATTCTCGCCGCTTTCCGAGTCGCGCCGCCGCGGCCGATCTTCACGATGCCCGCGGTCGTCGCGAAAGCCGCGATCGTCCCGTGGTCCCCGGTCGTCGCGGCTGCCTTTGCTTTGCATCATCGCTGAAGGGCCTTCTTCGAGCGTTTCGACCCGTACGGTCAAATAGCGCAGCACGTCTTCGTTGATGCGCATGTTGCGCTCCATCTCGAGGACCGCCGCCGACGGCGCATCGAGATTGAGAAGAACATAGTGGCCCTTGCGGTTTTTGCGGATTCTGTAGGTCAGGGTCCGTAGCCCCCAATATTCCTTTTTCTTCACGCTGCCGCCATTGGCGGCAATGATCGCGGAGAACGCTTCGGCCAGGGCATCGACCTGGGTCGCCGAAACGTCCTGACGCGCGATAAACACGTTCTCGTAGAACGCCATGAATGCTCCTTATGGCTGTTTGCGGATCGGCGCTTGATCGACAATCGATCATAGCCGCCCGACCCTAGCCGGCAATGCCGGCAAGGAGGCGAAAGAACCGGCGACTATACACAAACCCGCGCCTACCGCAAGCGGCCCAATCGGGCGAAGCCCAACCGAATCCCCAATGGGACGACGAGGCCCAATCCGACTGTTTTGGCTCGGGCTTGACACCCCTGACATCGCCGCTATCACTGGGCGCCTCATGAAGCGCGCCTTAATCTTTCCCGGGCAGGGTTCCCAGGCGGTTGGAATGGGCCGCGAACTTGCTGCGGCCTATCCCTCCGCACGCGAGGTCTTCGAAGAAGTCGATGAGGCGCTCAAACAAAAGCTCTCTCGCCTGATCTTCGAGGGTCCGGAAGCGGAGCTCCTTCTCACCGAGAATGCTCAGCCGGCGTTGATGGCCGTAAGCATGGCCGCGATCCGGGCGCTGGAGCGTGAGGTTGGCTTCGATATTCAGGGCGGGGCTGTCCTGGCGGCGGGACATTCGCTGGGGGAGTATTCCGCACTCTGCGCGACACGCGCTTTCTCGATCGCCGACGCGGCGCGGCTTTTGCGCCGGCGCGGGCTCGCGATGCAGGAGGCCGTTCCCGTCGGCCAAGGGGCGATGGCTGCCCTTCTCGGGCTCGACCTTGCTGCGGCCAACGCGGTCGCGGCGGATGCGGCGCAGGGCGAGATTTGCTCTGCGGCCAACGACAATGCGCCCGGGCAAGTCGTCGTCAGCGGGCATCGTTCGGCGGTGGAGCGGGCGGTGAAACTCGCGGCCGAGCGCGGCGCTCGCCGTAGCGTCATTCTCGCCGTCAGCGCGCCTTTTCATTGCGCCTTGATGATGCCGGCGGCGGAGGTGATGGCCAAGGCATTGAACGCCGGTGTCGTCGGTTCGCCGATTCTACCGGTCGTCAGCAATGTCACCGCCACGGCGGTCGCCGATCCCGAAACCATACGTCGGCTGCTCGTGGAGCAAGTGACGTCGATGGTTCGCTGGCGGGAAAGCATCGTGTTCATGAAGGGGCAGGGCGTTGACACGCTGATCGAAGTTGGCGCCGGACGAGTGTTGAGCGGGCTCGCGCGGCGGATCGATCCGGAGTTGGCCACGGTCTCCATTCAATCGCCGGCCGATCTTGACGCTTTTGCCAAGACTTTGTGAGCGGGGATCAATGTTCGACCTCAAGGACAAATCGGCCCTTGTCACCGGCGCGTCGGGCGGCATCGGCGCCGCGATCGCCCAGGCGCTTCACTCTCGCGGCGCCACGGTCGCCCTTTCCGGGACCCGCGTCGAGGCGCTTGAATCGCTGCGGGCGACGCTTGGCGAGCGCGCCATTGTTGTCGCCGCCGATCTTGGCGATCCGGCCGCCGCCGACAAGCTGATCCAAGAGGCCGAAGCCGGACTCGGCAAGCTCGACATCCTGGTCAACAATGCAGGTCTCACCCGCGACGGCTTGGCCGTGCGGATGAAAGACGAGGACTGGCAGCGGGTCATCGACGTCGACCTGACCGCCGGGTTTCGTTTGGCGCGCGGCGCGCTGCGCGGGATGATGAAACGGCGCTGGGGACGAATCGTCGGCATTGCCTCGGTGGTCGGGGTGACCGGCAATTTCGGCCAGGCCAATTACGCGGCGGCGAAGGCGGGAATGATTGGAATGTCGAAATCGCTGGCGGCGGAAGTGGCCTCGCGCGGTATTACAGTCAATTGTGTCGCGCCGGGTTTTATCACTACCGCGATGACCGAGAAGTTGAACCAAGAGCAGAAAAACCGACTCCTCGGGGCCATTCCCGCAGCGCGGTTTGGAACGCCGGCCGATGTTGCCGCGAGCGTCGTTTTTCTGGCCAGCGACGAGGCGGCCTATGTCACCGGTCAGACCTTGCACGTCAATGGCGGAATGGCAATGATATGAGCGCGAAATTTTCCGTCGACGGCGGCGCTGGCCTGTCTCGCGGAACTGTGATAAACGGCGGCTCCATGGACTTGCGGCACTTCCGCGCGCCGCCTCGCGGTTAGTGAAGTCGTCGCTCCTCGACCGGCGGAATCGTTCGATGATTCATTAAGTTAAGCAGGGGTATCGGAAATGAGCGATGTTGCCGAGCGCGTAAAGAAGATTGTCGTGGAGCATCTTGGGGTTGACACTGGCAAGGTCACCGAGAACGCGAGCTTCGTCGACGATCTCGGCGCCGACAGCCTTGATACGGTCGAATTGGTCATGGCGTTCGAAGAGGAATTCGGTTGTGAAATTCCCGACGATGCTGCCGAAAAGATTACGACTGTCAAGGACGCCATCGCCTTCATCGAGAAGAAATCCTAGAGCGGGGCCGATGGCGAACCGGTCGGCCGGATCGGGATCCACATCAATCGACTCTCTCGTCCCTAATCCATGAAGCGTGTCGTCGTTACCGGCATAGGTTTGGTGACACCGCTCGCCTGCGGTGCGACCGAAACCTGGCGCCGGCTCATCGCGGGCGAATCGGGTATACGGGTTATTCAATCCTTCGACGTGTCCGATCTGCCGGCAAAGATCGCCGGGCAGGTGCCGCGCGGCGTTGCGCCCAATCTCTTCAATCCCGATGATTGGGTGCCGCCAAAGGACCAGCGCAAGATCGACGATTTTATCCTCTTCGCGATTACCGCGGCCGTTCAAGCGATCGAAGATTCCGGCTGGAAGCCACAAGCCGAGGAAGACCGGGAACGAACCGGCGTCATGATCGGGTCGGGTATTGGCGGGTTGTCAAGCATCTTCGAAGCTTCGATTACGCTCCACGAAAAAGGCCCCCGACGCATCAGCCCGTTCTTCATCCCGTCGAGCCTGATCAATCTTGCCTCGGGGCAGGTTTCCATTCGATACGGCTTCAAGGGCCCGAACCACGCCGTCGTCACCGCCTGTTCGACCGGCGCCCATGCCATCGGCGACGCCGCGCGGATGATCCAGTTCGACGACGCCGACGTGATGGTCGCAGGCGGTACCGAGGCGGCGGTTTGCCGCATTGGTATGGCGGGCTTCGCGGCGGCTAGGGCTTTGTCTACGAATTTCAACGACACACCGGAAAGGGCCTCACGGCCTTGGGACAAGGACCGCGACGGTTTCGTGATGGGTGAAGGCTCCGGCATCGTCGTTCTCGAGGAACTGGACCATGCCCGCCGCCGCGGCGCGAAGATTTACGGCGAGATCGTCGGTTATGGGATGTCCGGCGATGCTCACCACATCACCGCACCGGCCGAGGACGGCAACGGCGGGTTTCGGTCGATGCGCGGCGCCCTGAAGCGCGCGCAGCTCAACCCCGACGATATCGACTATATCAACGCGCACGGTACCTCGACGCCTCTGGGGGACGAAATCGAACTTGGAGCCGTGAAACGCCTTTTCGGGCAACACGCTTACAAACTGTCGATGTCCTCGACGAAATCGGCGATCGGCCATTTGCTGGGCGCGGCTGGCAGCGTGGAGGCGATTTTCTCGTTGTTGGCCATCACCGAGGGCGTGGTGCCGCCAACACTCAATCTTGAGAATCCCTCGGCTAGCTGCGACATCGATTTGGTGGCGAAGGTCGCCAAGCAGCGCAAAGTGCGTTATGCCTTGTCGAACTCCTTCGGGTTCGGCGGCACCAACGCCTCGCTTGTTCTGGGGCCGCCGCCCTGAGGGCGCGGATCGCCAAGGAGGCATTTCCGTAACGCCGTGCCCCGTGTCCTTCGCCCCCTCCTTTTCGCCGCAGCGGGCGCAAGCCTCGTCATCGTCGGTCTCGCCTGGGGTATCGCGCGCCTCTATGCGCCAGGACCAACGGAATCAACGCAGACAGTGATATTGCCGCGCGGGGCCGGCGCGGCGCGAATCGCCAACCTGCTTGAAGATGCCGGGATCATCGATGAACCATGGCTGTTTCTTGCGGTCGCCCATTTTCTTGGCAATGCTCGGCGTTTGAAGGCCGGTGAATACGCCTTTCCCGAGCGAATCAGCGCCATGGCCGCGCTGGAGACCGTCGTCGCCGGCAACACGGTTGTCCGCCGCCTGACCGTGCCGGAGGGCCAAACCGTTGCACAGGTCCTTACGTTACTGGCGGCCACCGCCGGTCTCGACGAAGACACCGGACCGCCGCCCGCGGAAGGCGAGTTGTTGCCCGAGACCTATCATTTCTCCTATGGCGATTCGCGCCGGCAAATCCTCGATCGCATGCGCCACGCAATGGCGGCGGCATTGGTTCAGCAGTGGGAAGGTCGTTCGCCCGGACTGCCGCTGGCGTCGCCCGCCGCCGCCGTCATCCTGGCGTCGATCGTCGAGAAAGAAACCGCTCGCGACGACGAACGTGCCCGCATCGCCGCCGTCTTCTACAACCGGATTCGCCGCAGCATGCGGCTTCAGTCGGATTCCACGGTCATCTATGGGCTGACCCGCGGCGAGGGCATTCTCAACCGTGCATTGACGCATGCCGATCTCGACACGCCGACGCCGTACAACACCTATCTGATCGCCGGATTGCCTCGCGGGCCGATAGCCAATCCGGGGCTCGCCTCCCTGGCCGCCGTCATGAATCCGGCGGTGACGGACGAGTTGTATTTTGTGGCGGATGGCACGGGCGGCCACGCCTTCGCGCGCACATTGGCCGAACACAATCGAAACGTTGCACGCTGGCAGCAACTGAACCGCAACACGGCGCCGCCTCCCGGCGGCGTCAGCCCTTCCGGGGCAGGATCCGTACCAGCGGGTCGGTGACCGAAGGCGGCAATGCCGCCAGGAGCAACGCAGCGGCATACATCGGCCAGGGAAAAGCAATCCTCGATCGGTTACGCGCGAGCCCGCTCTGGATTGCCCGAGCGGCACGGTCGACTTCGACGATAAAGGGCATGGGGAAACGATTGACTGCGGTCATGGGCGTCGCAACGAAGCCAGGGCAGATGACACAAACGCCGATTCCGTCGGCTGCGAGCCAGCCGCGCCAGGCCTCGCCGAGGACACGGACCGCCGCCTTGCTGGCGCTGTAACTTGGCGAGCCCGGGAAGCCACGAAATCCGGCGAGCGAACTCATGACCGCAATCTGCCCCGCGCGGCGGCGGCGCATCGCGGCGATGGCGGGCAAAGCGGTGTTGATGACCCCGTCGACATTCGTCGCCAGGATACGACGGGCTTGGTCGCTGCTCTCCTCGCCGCCGCCGGTCCCCGCCGAGACGCCGGCATTGGCAATGACAAGGTCAAGCGGCCGATAACCGTCGGCTCGCTCAACCCAAGCCTTGGTTGCGGCGGAATCGGCGACGTCGACGGACTCCGGTGCCACGTCGGCCCCTTGGCCGCGGCATTCCTCGGCAATCCGATCCAGCCGTTTCCAATCGCGCCCTCCAAGCGCCAGGCTGGCCCCCGGCCGAGCATAAAGACGGGCGAGGGCCGCTCCAATACCGCTGCTGGCGCCGGTGATGAGGATCGATTGGGGGTTCTTCATGCCCCTTGCCCAGGGTTGGTTGTGGCTATCAGCATCCATGAATATAGTGGGCGTAACATCAAGGAACCACAAGGAGTAGGGTCCGTTGGTCGCGAGCATGACAGGTTTTGCACGAGCCACCGGGGGGGGCAGCGGTGTCACCTGGACTTGGGAGGCACGCAGCGTCAATGGCCGCGGCCTTGAAGTGCGCTGTCGATTGCCCGCCGGGCTTGAAAGCCTTGAGGACGTCGCGCGGACCCGTGCCGGCGGGCGGTTCGGCCGCGGGAACATATCCCTTACCTTGACCGTGGTTCGTTCCGGCGGCGGCACGCGTCTGCGGATCAATCAGGCGGTACTCGATCAACTCCTGCGCCTCGTCGCCGAACTCGACGGGCGCGTCAAGGCAGCACCAGCGAGGCTCGACGGGCTCCTCGCCATCCGCGGCGTGGTTGAGGCCGTGGAAGAAGAAGAAACACCGGAAGAGCGTGAGCGGCATGAGGCGATGATGGTCGAAACGCTCAATACCGCGCTTGGCGATCTCGATACCGCGCGACACGCCGAAGGCGCGCGCCTTTCACCGATTCTGCTGGAACAACTCGATGAAATCGAACGCTTGGCGGTAGCGGCGTCGGCGACCGCCGCAACCCAGCCGGAGGCGATTCGCGCTCGGCTCAAGGCCCAGGTCGAGGCGCTTGTCGGCGCCGATCCCGCTTTGCCGGTCGATCGGCTCGCTCAGGAGGCAGCCGTGCTGGCGGCGAAAGTCGACGTGCGGGAGGAGCTTGATCGGCTCAAGGCACACACCGAAGCGGCTCACGCGCTGTTGCGGGAGAGCGGCCCCATCGGACGCCGCTTCGATTTCCTGTGCCAGGAGTTCAATCGCGAGGCGAATACACTGTGTTCGAAATCGGCCGATTCCGATCTCACGCGGATCGGTCTTGCCCTGAAGGCGACCATCGATCGCCTCCGGGAGCAGGTTCAAAACATCGAATGACGGGCCGGTTTGGACATTGGAGGCGGGCTTTCCCGCTAAACGAAAATGAATAACGGACGCAGGGGGCTGATGTTCGTGTTGTCGTCGCCATCGGGGGCGGGAAAGTCCACGATTTCGCGGCGGCTGCTGGCCCTCGATGCCGATGTGACGATGTCGGTATCGGCAACGACGCGCCCAAAACGGCCCGGCGAAGTCGATGGCGTCGACTACCACTTCGTCGATCCGACGGAATTCAATCTGATGATCAACCGCCGCCAATTGCTGGAATACGCAAAAGTCTTCGACAATTACTACGGCACCCCGCGCCAGCCGGTCGAGCAGGCGCTGGCCGCCGGGCGCGACGTCCTATTCGATATCGACTGGCAGGGAACGCAGCAGCTAGCGCAGGCGGCGCGCACGGACCTGGTCAGCGTCTTCATCCTGCCGCCTTCGACCGCCGAATTGGAGCGCCGCCTGCGTACACGCGCCCAAGACAGCGACGATGTCGTCGCGCGCCGCATGGCCGATGCCGCAGGCGAAATGAGTCATTGGGCGGAGTACGACTACATCATCGTCAACCGCGACCTCGACGAAAGTGTGCGCTGGGTCTACGCGATCCTGATCGCAGAGCGCCTTCGCCGCCACCGGCAGGTCGGTTTGACCGATTTCGTCAAGGCCCTGCGTCAGGGTCAATGACCCCGCCAGCCATGGCCAGGTAGGCCTCGGTCAGAGCCCCAAAGCGGGCGACATCCAATTCCTCCGCCCGCGCTGTCGGGTTCTCGCCCGCACGTTCCAGCAGCGCTCCCACATCCACGCCGAGGGTCTTGAGGCTGGAGCGCAGCATCTTTCGCCGCTGGCCGAAAGCGGCGGCGGTGACACGTTCGAGCGCCACCGCCGGCACCGCGGGTCGGGGCTCCGCGATGGGCACGAGTTGCACGACGCTCGAATGGACTTTTGGGGGCGGCGTGAAGGCGCTGGGCGGAATGTCGAACAGCCGGCGGGCGCGGCAGCGCCACTGCGTGAACACGCTCAACCGCCCGTAATCCTTGGTGCCCGGCGTCGCGACTAGTCGAAGGGCGACCTCGCGCTGGAACATCAGCGTCATGTCGACAAACGCGTCGGCCTGCATCAGCCAACGCAGAAGCAACGCGGTGGCGATGTTGTAGGGGAGGTTGGCGACGATCTTGCGGGGCGGATCGCAGAGGGCCGTGAGATCGACCTCCAGGGCATCGGCCGCGACGATCCGAAGCCGGTCTGGGTATGCCGCAACGACGTCGGCAAGGGCACCGACACAGCGTTCGTCGCGTTCGATCGCGACGACCCGACGAGCGCCCGCCTCCAGCAATGCGCGTGTCAGCCCACCCGGGCCGGGGCCAATTTCGATGATTGTCGTTTGAGTAAGATCGCCGGCGCTGCGTGCAATGCGCCCGGTCAGATTGAGATCGAGCAGGAAATGCTGGCCGAGGGAGCGGCGCGCACCGATGCCGTGCCGCGCGATGACCTCGCGCAGCGGCGGTAGTGCATCAGACAAGTGTCGGACGCCGGACGCTGGCGCGACGCCGAGCCGCTATTTCGGCGGCAAGTTTCAGCGCCGCCATCAGACTTTCAGGATTGGCCAACCCGGTGCCCGCGATGTCGAACGCCGTGCCGTGGTCGGGAGAGGTGCGGACGAAGGGCAGGCCGAGAGTGACGTTGGCGCCACTTTCGAACGCCAACGTCTTCAGCGGGATGAGTGCCTGATCGTGATACATACAGAGCACGGCATCATATCGCTGCCGCGCCGCCGCGTGGAACAAAGTGTCGGCAGGCAGCGGACCGAAGACCTCGACCCCGCTCTCGCGCAAGGCCGCAACCGCGGGCGCGATGATCTCGATTTCCTCATCGCCGAATGCGCCGTCTTCGCCGCCATGCGGATTAAGGGCTGCCACGGCAACGACGCGCCGCTGGCTGCCAAAATCCTCACCCAATGCCCTTGCCGTAACGCGCCCGGCAAACACGATGTCTTCGGATTTCAATCCGATAATGGCCGAGCGGAGAGACTGGTGGATCGTCACCGGTACGACGCGCAATCCGCCACCAACGAGCATCATGACCGGGAGGCTGCCGCCGCCGGCCTTGGCCGCCAAATATTCGGTGTGCCCGGGATGGCGGAACCCGGAGTCGTAGAGTGTCCTCTTGTGGATTGGATTGGTAACCAAGGCGGCCGCCTCGCCGCCGAGCGTCAGCGCGAGCGCCTGATCGATGGAAGACACGACCGCTGCCGCGTTGGCGGCGACAGGTTCGGCGTTCGACGAGGCCGACAGGCCTACACCAACGGGGAGTACGGGCAGAGCATCCTTGAAGACCGGCGCCGCCGCCGCCGCGGTCGCCACCGACCGCACGGGCACGGACAGGCCAATCTGACTGGCAAGGCGCTGAAGGCGCCCGGCATCGTCAATGGCGAAAAAGGGTGGCACACCTTCATTGCGCCTGAGCCACGCCTTTAACGTGATTTCTCCACCAATCCCAGCAGGCTCGCCCATGGTGAGCGCGATCGGAGGAACGGCCGAGCCGTTCATGCACGCAGATCGATATAGGCGGAACGGCGGAGATCGCGAAGAAAACGGCGTGCCTGGATGTCGATGCGCTGCCTTGTGAGATTGGCAAGAATTTCCTCGCGGCGCGGCAATTGGGCCTCGGCCTCCTCTCGCTCACACACCATGACGACCGCCACGCCGACCGACAGCACTTGCGGGGCGCTGACCTGTCCAATGGAACCCGAGACCGCCGCGGCGCGGATTGCCGGCGCCAGTTCCTTCGCCTTGATCTTGGCGCCCGCTCCCGCGACTGGAGTGCCGAGTTCAAGTCCGAGCTTCTCCATGTCCGCGCAGCCAGCGATCGTCTCGCGAAAAATCTCGGCGAGGTTCTTTTGGCTTTGGATCTCCTCGGCGCTGGCGTTTGCCGAGAGCGGAAGCAAGATCTGCCGGAGGCTGATCACGGCATCATCCGCGGCGGGGCCGGAGAGAACACGACGGTCCCGAAGAAAAAGAATGTAATAACCGGCGAGCGAACGTATCGGGCCAATCATCTCGCCCGGGCTTAGGTCGCGCAGCCGGGCATAGGCCTCGTCGTCCAATTGATTGTCGAGCACCCAACCCAAATCGCCGGCGACGCTGGCCGAAGCGCTTTGCGAAAATTGTCGGGCCACGGACGAAAAATCCGCTCCCTCGCGGATTTGCTCGACCAAACGCTGCGCTGTCAGGCGAACGTCCTCGTCCTGGCCGGGCGAATCGACCGCCAGGAATATCTCCGAGGCCAAATATTGTGGGAGCCCCTGACTCGCCCGGATTTGGGCCAGCACCTCGTCGACCTCTTCGTTCCCCACGTCGACGGCGCCCCGGACGCGCCGGTTCAGGACCTTGGCCCAAGCTAGAGCCGCGCGGAGTTGGCTGTCGAGTGTGTCTCGGGAAACACCAATGCGGATCATGAACTGGTTGATCCCGCCGGGAGGCATTTGATTCTCCCGCTCAAGGTGCACGATTCCCTGCTCGATTTCGGCCTCGGTGACGGCGATGCCGAGGCGGGCGGCCTCCTGCAACTGAAGCCGCTCATCGATCAGTCCACGAAGAACCTGCGGGGCCAAACGTCGTTGCGACTCCGCCGTTCGTGGCAGCCCCGTCGCGGCGATCACGAATTGGGTGCGCGCGGCGACGTCGTAGATCGATATGACGTCGTCGTTGACCACAGCGGCGATACGCTGCACCTCCTGGCCGAAGGCGGTTTCGCCGATGACGAGGGCGCATAGCGCCAGCCACGTCCAAAGAGGCCGATGGGAGCTGCTCGTGCGCATGGACCGATTTCCGACAGTAATTGAGCGTCTATATACGCCTATCGCCGGCTTCCGCAAAAGTGGCGTCAAAAAACGCGGGTCTGCACGTCGCCAAGTGTCTTAAAGACAACCCGGAGAAGCACGATGTTGTCCGGTCGCAAGTCCCGATCGATCGTGAAGCGACGGTCGAAGTTGAGTGCGATGTAGAAGCATTCATCCTCGTAGTTTATTCCGGCTCCGCTCAGCAAGGTTCCACCATTTTCGGTGATGTCCTGCCGGGTGCGTATGCTGGCCTCCCAGTTCTCCGTGAAACGGGAGCTGAGGCGGGCGTTGACCTCCTCGCGGTCGCCGAACTGCCCGGACGCCGAAGAGCGGTCGAAAAAGACGTAGTTGGCGCTCAACCTCAGCAGCGGTGGGCCGGCTTCGGCGGCCAATTCGCTACGGCGCGCGACGAAATCATCCTTGTCGATGCGAACCCTGTAGAGAAGATCGAGGTACCGATTGGGCGTGACGCGCAGTCTGGCGCTGAAATCGGAGAGATTGTCTTCCAGGCCGCTGCCGTTGGGAAAGGTGTCGTCGGCATTTAGACGATAACTTTGGCCGATGAACAGCGAAGTGACGCCGCCGCCATCTCCGAAGGCTCCCAGGTTCAAGCCATAGTTGATTCGCTGACCGCCATCGACGCGGTCGAGGCCGGAGAATCGATTCAGGCTAAACAAGTTGGTATCGTCTACCTCCAGCGACTGGCTGTCCTCGTTTGGGATTTTTGGCGGATTGCCTCCGTTGGGCGCCATGACGAGACCGAGTCTGGGCTCGATCAGTTGATGGATCGCACCTTCGTGGCGGACGAGAGGATAACGCCAATCGAGGCCGATTTGCGGCATCACTCGGCCGCCGAAGCCATTGCGCGTACCGGAATTGGGCGCGGCGAGGTTCGGGACTTCGCTGACATCGTAAGCGTCGCTCTGAACCAAGGTGCTGAGTGTATAGACATCGCCCGCCGGGGCCGTGTAGGGGAGCTGCCAGCCGCCCTTGAGCGACAGGCGGCGCGTATTCGTGCCTTCGCTGCGGTAGATCGATAGGGCGTTGGCGTCCAGAGAGTACCGCGAACCCAGACGGCCGGGTTCACCCACGAAATTGTAGTTGAACATCGGCAGGACCAATGGCGTGGTTCCCGGATCGTCCTCCGCCCGCAGGCCCTGGAATGCATAGGCGTCGACGGATGCGTATTGGCGCCCATTGAATCCCTCGGCGAACGCGCGGGATCGCAGCGTGTTGGGCGAACGGAATCCGTAACGTCGCAAATAGGTATCGTCGGTGGCGCGCTCCAGGTCGTAGCCACCGCGCCATCGGTCGTTGAGATCGATACGACCCTTGCTGAAAATATGACCGCGATCGTCGTTTTCGCCGGTGCGGTTGCCGATGGCATCGCGACCGTCGGTCCGCGTGATGCTGCCCGACACCTGAAATTCGCCGTTGACCAACCGTTCCCGATACTCGCCCGACAGGACGACGCCCTCTTTCGAGGTGAAAATCGGCTCCAGCGTGGCATCGCGGTTAGGGGCGATGTTGAAAAAATAGGGCGTCTTGAGGATCGCGCCGAGGCGCGAGGAATTCCCGATTTCAGGAGCAAGGAATCCGCTTTTCTTAGGCGCGGTCGGATCGGGATGCTCGAAATACGGTGTGTATGCGATCGGGATACCGAAAAACTCAAGCGTGGCGTCGGTGTAGGTTACCTCCTGCGCCACCTGGTCGTGGACCACCCGGGCCGCCTTGACCTGCCAAAGAGGCGGCCGGGTGGGGTCATCGGCGCAAAGCGCGCATGGGGAATAGACGGCCTGACGCAACTCCGTCCGATTGCCGCCGGATCGCGCGCCGCCCGCCGCGGCGAAACGCGACTGGTCGGAAAGCAGGATTCGGATGTTTTGCGCAACGCCATCGCGCAAGTCGTCGGTCAGATCGAAATAATCCGCAAAGATGACGTTACCCCCCGGTTCCAGGAGGCTGATGTTGCCGACGGCCGCGACTTGGCGTGTTACCTGGTTATAAGTGACCGTGTCGGCGAGGAGAATGCGGTCGCCCTGGCTGATTTCGACATGGCCTCGGGCCACCGCGATTCCGAATTCTTGGTCGTAGGTGACCTCATCGGCGCTTAACAGCACCGAAGGGTTCGTAGCCGGCGCGGTGCTGAACCGTTGGCCGAGCGCGGGCGCGAAGGTGCCGAAGGCCAGGATGACGGCCGCAAAGAGCATCCACCGGTCACCCACCATCCGGCCTAGCCGTCCTCAAGATGGAGAAGCATCGTGACGCCGAGCAGCGTGCTCACTCCCGCCGGTGTCCAGGCCGCCAACACGACCGGGATACTGGAAGACATACCCAGGGCAATAACGACATCCGACAGAACATAAAGCAGGAATCCGGCGCCCAGGCCGCTGGCGAACAGCACCGCCGTTCCACCCCGGCGGGTCAGCCGCAACGAAAATGTGGCGGCGATCAGCACCATCGCGCCGAGCAGCAGGGGGCCCGCGAGTTCGCTATGCCAGTGGAGCCGGTGGCGGAGCGCGGAAAACCCCGCCGCCTCCAGCATTTCGATGAAACGCGGCAATTCCCAGAACGAGATGGTCTCCGGAGAGGCGAAACTCTCCTGGATTTTCTGCACGGTGAGATCCGTCGGGATCGTCTGTTCGAGTGTGAAGGTCGAGACGTGGTCCGGCGTCGACATCCAAGCGTTCCAGACTCGCCATTGCCCATCTTCCAGGCGTATGCGCGTGGCGTCGATCCGGCTGGTGAATCGATCGGCGCCGGCGAAGAAGAACATAATGGCGTCGCGCAATTCCATGTCCTGAGGCGACACCTGCCGCGCATGAACCAAGGTATTGCCGCCGGCTTCCGTATAACGAAGCCAAAGCCCCGACGTGGGCACGGCAAGCAGGCTGGCGCGGCCGCGCAGATACTTTCCTTCGATTTGCTCATATCGCGACAACATCGCCGCAGCGATGGGGTCGAGAACGGCCACGTTGAGTAAACCGAAAAGCGCCGCGATGCCCAGGATCGGCAACAGAAATTGCCAGACCGAAACCCCGCACGATCTCATGACCGTCAACTCATGGCTGCGGGTAAGGCGCCAGAAGGTGAACATCGCCCCAAAAAGCACGGCGAAGGCGAACATCTCTTGAACCATGTGAGGCAATTTGAGCGCCGCGAGCTGAAGAACGACGCCCAACGTCGCCTCCGGCTTGGCGGCGGCACGCCGCGTCAGCTCGACGACGTCGAACAGAAAAACGATTGCCGCCATCGCGCAAAAGATCGCGCCGAACCACAGGCCGAATTGCCGGGCTATGTAGCCGGAAAGGGTGGTGGATAAGTACATGCCTGAGCCCGATTCCGGCCCCCACCTAGGCCTGGGCGACCGGTATCGGCAGCCGTCGGCGTCGCGGTTCGCGGAACAGAACGAAAAACGCCGCCAGCATGGGGGTCAGCACGCCGGCATACATGAGCGGTATGAGGTTCGGCAAACGCGCGGCCACATTCTGAATTCCCATGCTCATACCCTGAAGCACGATGACGGCCAAAATGGCGCCTAACACACGCCGTGTCTGCCCGCGCCGGTTGAATTTGCCCGATAACATGGCCGCCAAAGCAATAAGAGTGAAGGCGAACGAGTAGAGCGGCATCACCAGACGGTTGTGCCCCTCGGCCTGGAGCTTGTCGTAATAGAATCGGTCGCCCGCCGAATCATCGGGAAACAACAATTCATGGACGTAGCGCTCCCGCGGTTCGCGCCAACGATTCAGGATCTCCTTGTTGAAGCGGCCGAGATCGACCGTATACCGGTCGAAATTCAAAAGCGACAGCCTTCCGCCGCCGTAATCGAATTGCTGGCGGTTGCCGTTGCCCATGATCACCCGTAAGCCGCTCGCATCCGCGATAAGGGCGCCTTTTTCCGCCATCAACGTAACAGGCCGGTCCACCACACGGTTGTCGTGAACAAGGAGGCCTCGCAATTCGCCATCCGGTTCACGCGAGCGCACGTAAACCGTGACTCCCTCCGTGACGACGGTGAAGACGCCCTCCTGGAGCAGAATCGCCGAATAGTCGCTGCGAAAGCTCACTTCGAGGTCTTTGAATTGGCGGTAGCTCCAGGGAAGGAAATAGAGGCTGAGGGCATAACCGGCGGCAACGGCTGCCAGTGCGAGAATCAATGCGGGCCGGGCAAGCGCGCCGGGCCCGAGGCCAACCGAACGCAGGACGATCATCTCGCTATCCATTGTCAGGCGGTTATAGGTGAACAGAACGGCGGCAAAGAGGGCGATCGGGCCGATGACGGTTAGAAAACTCGGCATCAACAAAAGCGTTAGCTGCCCAAATGCCTCAAGCGACATGCCCCGGTTGACGATCAATTCGACGAAACGAAGCGATTGGGTCAACCAGGTGGCGCAAATCAGCACCATCGTCACAAACGCCGTTGTGGCGACGAGATTGCGCATCACATACTGGTTGATGGTTGGCATGGTTGGGCGCACCCCTTGCAGGGGTCGGATTATATTCCGTAATGGTTGAAATGACAGAGGCTTGTGCGGGATTTCGCCGGTGATGCGGGAAGAACGACCAGCGTTAAGGCCGTGCTACGGCTTGTGCGGGAGGCATCGCCCACCTAGTGGATCGAATCTAACACTTGGTGCCCGCGTCTGACGGCGGCGATGATTTTGTCCGGATCGGCGGTCCAAGTGAAGGGCCTGGGCGCGGCGTTGGTTTCGGCGAGGAAGCGGTTGATGGCAGCCTGGAGGTCGACGATCGAATG
>SHVT01000050.1 GCA_009694125.1 Rhodospirillaceae bacterium
TTGGTCGGGGCCACCTTGGTCGGGGCCACCTTGGTCGGGGCCACCTTGGTCGGGGCCACCTTGGTCGGGGCCACCTTGGTCGGGGCCACCTTGGTCGGGGCCACCTTGGTCGGGGCCACCTTGGTCGGGGCCACCTTCGCGGCGGCCGTTTTGGCGGCGGTCTTCGCCGCTGCCGGCGCCGCTGTCTGTGTCGGCGTCTTTGTCGCTACCTTGGTCGCCATGCCTGTGGTCCTGACTCGTGATTCATCCTGGGCGGACGGACGCCGAGCGCCCGCGTGCGGCTTCGCGGCCGCGCCCTTCTGGGCGGCCGGCTTCTTTTTCCTCTGGGATGGTTCAGTGCGGGTCGGCCGCGTCTTTGCTGGCTTCGCCGACCTGCTCGATTCCCGCGCCTTCGTCTTGTCCGCTCCTGACTTTGTGCAGGTGGCTTAACCGCGCCCAGTTCCGCTCGCTTAAATCCGCGGCCAGGTCGCGTTCCGCCGCCGCGATGTCGCTATCCGTTCTTCGACGTTCCCTCAGCGCAACAATGTGGTCCCAACCCTGTCGGGCCTCCTCGAGACTTGCTTCGCTACGAACAAACGGCCACATCGTGCGGATCGACAACGTAAACAAAGAACGCAACGTCTCCTCGAAGCCCTGTTCGAGGAGATGGCGTTCCAGCGAGCCTGGGTCAAGGTTAGGCGGCCCCCCGGCGAGGTGTAAGATTTCATGGCGAAGCTTGTCAAGCTCGCCGAACAATTCCAACCCGGCGAGCGATTCGACGACCTCACCCAACAACTCGGGATGGGAGATCACGATTGCAAGCATGACCTGCTCCTGCCGCAACGCGAATTGTTCGACATTGTGGGAAAGGTTAAGCGGCGCGGCGGCGGGATTGGCCTTGAAGCGACGGCGCGAAAACCCGTCGGGCCGGCGGAAAAGAGTGTCGAGCCGGGCCTTCATTTCGCTGCGGTAATGGTCGGCGACGTCGCGATCGCCGATGCGCGCGATGCGCGCCCAAAGGCCGGCCTTAAGCGCCGCCCGCCGTTCCGGAGTGGCAAAACGGCGGCCGCCGATTTCCGCCTCCCACACCATGTCGACCAGCGGCTTGGCGGCGTCGAGGAGGCTCCGCATCGACTTCACCCCGCCCGCGCGGACCAACGAGTCCGGATCGTAACCTTCGGGCACGGTGGCAAAACGCAGTGAATAGCCGGGCTGCAGCACCGGCAACACCGTATCGATGGCGCGCAGCGCCGCACGCCGCCCGGCCGCGTCGCCGTCCAGGCACAGGATCGGCTCCTTCGACAACCGCCACAGCTCCCGGATCTGTGTTTCGGTGATCGCGGTGCCCAGGGGCGCGACGGCGCCGGCGAAACCCGCCTGATGCAACGCGATCGCGTCCATGTAGCCTTCGACGACGACAGCCTCCCGTTCCCCGGGGGGGCGCGCCGACTGGGCCAGATCGGCACCCAAGCGGGCCAGGGCCAGGGCAAAAAGAACCAGGCCCTTCTTGAAGATCGGCGATTCCGGGGAATTCAAATATTTCGGCTGACCGTCGCCGAGCACGCGACCGCCGAAAGCGATGACGCGGCCGCGGCGATCGGCGATCGGGAACATGACTCGGTTGCGGAAAAAATCGAAGGCGCGCCCGTCCTCCCCGCGTTTGACCAGGCCGGCGGCGATCATCGACTCCTCGTCGATGCCCTGTCGTGCCAGCGCGTTTTTCAGCCCGCTGCCTTCCGGCGCGAAGCCGAGGCGGAAGCGCGCGACGGTGTCTTCGTCGAGCCCGCGCCGCACCAGATAGTCGAGCGCCGCGCGGCCGGTCGCGCGGCGCAGCTCGGCCTCAAAGAAAACGGCGGCGGCTTCGAGCACCGAATGAAGCGAGGCCTGCTGGGCGGCGCGTTGGCGTTCCTGCGGCGACGACGCCGGAACCTCCAGCCCGGCGGCGGCGGCCAGCTTTTCCACGGCCTCCGGGAAAGGCAGGTTCTCCGCGCGCATGGTGAAGCCGATGACGTCGCCATGTGCGCCGCAGCCGAAGCAATGGTAGAAGCCCTTCTCGTCGCTGACCGTGAAGGACGGGGTCTTTTCGTTATGGAAGGGACAAAGCCCGGCATGTTCGCGATTGCGGCGGGTGAGCTTAACCCGGCGACCGACGATGTCGGATAGCGGCAGGCGGATGCGTAACTCATCGAGGAATTCCGGCGGATAGGCCATCGCGTTCTGCTCGCTTCATCCCGCCTCGTCCGACACGCGCGTCGAACGCCGGCAGCTAGCTCAATTTGCTTTTGACGACCGCGCCGGCCTTGGCGAAATCGATACGGCCGGCAAAGCGCTCTTTCAGCGCCGCCATGACCCGCCCCATATCCTTGATCGATGCCGCGCCCAACTCCGCCATTAGAGCGGCCACCGCCTCGCCGAGTTCGGACTCGCTCAATTGGCGCGGCAGAAAACTCTCGATGATGGCGATTTCACTCGCCTCCTTTTCCGCCAACTCCGGCCGCCCGCCCTGTTCGTACAGGGCGATGCTGTCCCGGCACTGACGCACCATGTTCTGCATCATTTGGAGGATTTCGTCCTCGGGGATGCCGTCACCGGCGCCTTTGGTACGGGCGGCGATGTCGCGGTCCTTGAGGCCGGCGAGGATCAATCGCAGCGCCGAGACCGAACGGTCGTCGCGCGCCTTCATGGCGACTTTCAGGGAGTCGCTCAGTCGAGTCCTCAACATTTCCGGCACAACCTACTTTAACTCATTGAATTTGAATTATTTTTTCGTTTACTCTGGACTTGACGCCGCTACACGATGAGCCTATGTAAGCCCCGGCGTCAAGCTCGGCGGTCGGACCGCCGCCGACCTATCGCGAAAGGGTCAAACGAATGTCGTTCGCCGGTGTGGCGGTCCTCCCCTCACAAGCCGCCGTCCGGAAGACCGCAACCGCCGCGTTGGCGCTCGCCGACGGCTCGGTGTTCTGGGGGCGCGGCATCGGAGCGCCGGGCATCGTTACCGGCGAAGTCTGTTTCAATACATCGATCACCGGCTATCAGGAGATCATCACCGATCCTTCTTATGCCGGACAAATCATTACCTTCACCTTTCCCCATATCGGCAATGTCGGGGCCAATCCCGACGATTTGGAAACCACCACGCCGGCCGCGCGTGGAATCGTCCTGCGCGCCGACATCACAGAGCCGTCGAATTATCGCAGCCGGCAGCATCTGGACGCCTGGCTGCGTTCCTACGGACTGATCGGCCTGTGCGGCGTGGATACACGCCGATTGACCCGGCTGGTGCGTGATCGCGGCGCCCTCAACGGCGCCTTGCAACACGCGCCCGATGGCGGCATCGATGCGCCGGCGCTGCAGGCCAAAGCGGCGGCGTGGCCGGGACTCGAAGGCATGGATTTGGCGGGCGAGGTGACCTGCCGCCAGGCTTATGGCTGGGACCAGACCGGGTGGCAAACCGGGCACGGTTATGGGCGCCTGGAAAAGCCGCGTTTCAACGTCGCCGCGGTCGATTACGGGGCCAAGCGCAACATTCTGCGCTGCCTGGCCGATGCCGGGTGCCGCGTGACAATCGTTCCGGCCGCATCCACCGCCGAAGACATATTGCGCCATAAGCCGGACGGGGTTTTCCTGTCCAACGGCCCCGGCGATCCGGCCGCCACCGGTGTTTATGCCGTCCCCGCCATTCGCGGCATCCTCGCCAGCGGCCTGCCTCTGTTCGGGATTTGCCTCGGCCACCAGATGCTGGCGCTGGCGCTCGGCGGACGCACCGGCAAGATGCATCACGGACATCGCGGCGCCAATCACCCGGTCAAAGACCTGGAAACCGGCAAGGTCGAGATCACCAGCCAGAACCACGGCTTCGAGGTGTTGCCCGAAAGCCTGCCCGCCGGCGTCACCGTTACCCATCATTCGCTGTTCGACGGCACGGTCGAGGGCTTGAAGCTGGAGGGCAAACCCGTCTTTTCGGTGCAATACCACCCGGAAGCCTCGCCCGGCCCCCGCGACAGCCGCCACCTGTTCACGCGCTTCGTTAAGATGATGGACGGGCGGATTTGTTGAACGCCCAAACAACCGGCGCCATCGAGCAACTCGCTGCGTTGATAAGGGAGCGCAACCAGATCGACGCGCAAATCGCTGCGGTAATCGCGCGGCCGGCCATATCAGGGCACATCGGCGAATTCGTCGCGAGCCATGTGTTCGGGATTGCGCTTGAGAGGGACGTCACGACAGCCGGTTACGATGGATGTTTCATAGCCGGACCGTTGGCGGGCAAGACGGTGAACATCAAGGCGTACGGCAAACGCGAAAACGCACTCGACATCAATTCGGACCATGTGCCCGACCGCTACCTCGTGCTTGCTGGCCCAAAGGCGGAACCGGCGACTTCAAGGGGCGGCCATCGACCCTGGGTAATTTCCGAAGTTTTCCTGTTCGATGCTCGGGCACTGATCGATCGGCTGCGGTCCCGTCAAATCAATATCGGCGTCGCCACAAGCGTGACATCGGCGGAGTGGGAAACGGCACGGGTATTTCCGCCGTCACCGAGCGCGCCTTTGAAATTGCCGGAGGAGTCCATTCGCCTCTTGAATCTGTTTCGCGCCTGAGATGCGCGATGCACACGCGCACCGACATGAGGTCGATTTTTGTCGTCGGCCTCGGACGGATCCGCATGGGTTCTGCGGCCCCGCCGTCCGTTACGGCAGGAAACTCCTCAAAGCCGTGTCAAGAGCGTGTCGTAATCGGCGTGCGAGCCGATCCACATCCAGTAAATGGTCTCCCCTCGGCGCCGGCCGACCGCGCGCCAGCCTGTGCCGACGCGGACGGAATACATATCCACGACACCATGGATCGGCTTGAAGTGCAATCCGGGATGATGCGAATCACGCTTCCAATGTTCGAAGCCTTCAGCCGCAAGCTTCTGTATGCGTTCCGGCAGAGCGTCGAAGCATTTCCAGAACTGCTTCGTCGTCGCCGACTTCATTTGCGCTGGGGAAACTCCAGCGGCCACACCTCGCCCGCGTCGATCTCCGCGTCGGCCTGTTTCGCCAAGACTTCCAGCGCAGAGCGAGTCTCAGCGAATTTCTTCGCCCAGCACCTCTCGTCGGCGATCTCCTCAAGAATGACCGCGCCGAGAGCGTCCTGTTCGTCGGGCGACAATTTGCGCGCCTCTTGGATGGCTTTGTCGAGCAGTTTGGTCATGGGCACAAACGTATCAGAATTATTTCGCCTTTTCGAGGAACAGGCGAGCGGTGGGACGCCCCATGCCTAAGCGGACCGACATCAAATCGATCCTGATCATCGGGGCCGGTCCGATCATCATCGGGCAGGCTTGCGAATTCGATTATTCCGGGGCGCAGGCGTGCAAGGCCCTGCGGGCGGAGGGTTATCGCATCATCCTGGTCAATTCCAACCCGGCGACGATCATGACCGATCCGGGTCTGGCCGACGCCACCTATATCGAGCCGATCACCCCGGAAATCGTCGCCCGCATCATCGCCCGCGAAAAGCCCGACGCCCTGTTGCCGACCATGGGCGGGCAGACCGCGCTGAACACCGCCATCGCGCTGGCCCGCGACGGAACGCTCGCCGCCCACGGCGTGGAGATGATCGGCGCCAATGATGCGGTTATCGCCAAGGCCGAGGACCGGCTGCTTTTTCGCGACGCGATGTCGAAGATCGGTCTGGCGTCGCCGCGCTCGCGCCTGGTCAAATCCTTGGCTGAGGGCTGGGCCGCGCTGGAGATCGTCGGGTTGCCGGCGATCGTGCGGCCGTCCTTCACCCTGGGCGGCCTCGGCGGCGGCATCGCCTATAACCGCGACGAATTCGAGCAGATCGTTTCCTACGGCCTGCGTATGTCCCCGGTCGGCGAGGTGCTGGTCGAGGAATCGGTGCTCGGCTGGAAGGAATTCGAGATGGAGGTCGTGCGCGACTGCGCCGACAATTGCATCATCGTTTGTTCCATCGAAAACATCGACCCGATGGGCATCCATACCGGCGACAGCATCACCGTCGCTCCGGCGTTGACGCTTACCGACAAGGAATATCAGGCGATGCGCGACGCCTCGATCGCGGTGCTGCGCGAAATCGGCGTCGATACCGGCGGCTCGAACGTGCAATTCGCGATCAACCCGGCCGATGGCCGCATGGTCGTGATCGAGATGAACCCGCGCGTGTCGCGTTCGTCGGCGCTGGCGTCCAAGGCCACCGGATTTCCCATCGCCAAGGTCGCGGCCCGGCTCGCCGTCGGATACCGGCTGGACGAGATGGCCAACGACATCACGGGCGTGACGCCGGCGGCGTTCGAGCCCACCATCGATTACGTCGTCACCAAGATGCCGCGCTTCACCTTCGAGAAATTCCCGGGGTCGCCGGCCTTGCTGACGACCTCGATGAAATCGGTGGGTGAGGCCATGGCCATCGGGCGCAGCTTCGCCGAATCCCTGCAAAAGGCCCTGCGTTCGCTCGAAACCGGGCTGACCGGTCTCAACGAAATCGACATCCCCGGCGCCGCCGGAGGCGCCAACCGCGACGTTATCCGCGCCGCCCTCGCCGCGCCCACGCCGGACCGCCTTCTGGTCATCGCCCAGGCTTTCCGCCACGGATTCACCATCGCCGAAATCCACGCCGCCTGCCGCTACGACCCTTGGTTCCTCGATCAGATCAAGACGTTGGTCGACGCCGAGGCCGAAATCCGCGCCAGGGGTTTGCCGAACGACGCGCAGGGTCTGGCGCGCTTGAAGCGGCAGGGATTTTCCGATGCGCGGCTGGGCGAATTGTCGGGACTGGACGAGGCCGACATCGCTTCCCGCCGGGCCGCGTTTCGCATCGCCCCGGTCTTCAAGCGCATCGACACCTGCGCCGCCGAATTCCCGTCGAGCACGCCTTATCTTTACTCGACCCATGAGGGCGATGGCATCGAACCGGCCGAGGACGAGGCCGAGGTCACCGGCCGCGACAAGATCATCATCCTCGGCGGGGGTCCCAACCGCATCGGCCAAGGAATCGAATTCGACTATTGCTGCGTACACGCCGTCTACGCCCTGCGCGAGGCGGGGTTCGAGACGATCATGATCAATTGCAATCCGGAAACCGTATCCACCGACTACGACACCGCCGATCGGCTGTATTTCGAGCCGCTGACGGTCGAGGATGTGCTCGCCATCGTCCGCGCCGAGGAGGTGCGTGGCCGCGTCCTGGGCGTCATTGTTCAGTTCGGCGGGCAAACGCCGTTGAAGCTCGCTCAAGCACTGGCCGCCGCGGGCGTGCCGATCCTGGGAACGACCCCCGATGCCATCGACCTCGCCGAAGACCGCGACCGCTTCCGCAAGCTGCTCGACTCCATCGCCGTCAGGCAGCCGAAAAGCGGCATTGCCCATAGCGTCGCCGAAGCCGAGGCCTCGGCCGAGACGGTCGGCTACCCCGTGCTGCTGCGGCCGTCCTATGTCCTCGGCGGGCGTGCGATGCGGATCGTGCACGACCGGGAATCGCTGCTGAATTACGTGACTTCCGCGGTTAAGGTGTCGGGAAAGAATCCGGTGTTGATCGATTCCTATCTTCAGGACGCCATTGAAGTGGACGTGGACGCGGTTGCCGACGGGCATACGGTCTTCGTCGCCGGAATCATGGAGCACATCGAAGAGGCCGGGATTCATTCCGGCGATTCGGCCTGTTCCCTGCCGCCTTATTCGCTGCCGCAGGACGTCATTGCCGACATCCGGCGCCAAACCGAAAAACTGGCGCGGGCGCTCAACGTCGTCGGGTTGATGAACGTGCAATTCGCGGTGAAGGGCAAGGACGTGTACGTCCTCGAGGTCAATCCGCGCGCCAGCCGCACCGTGCCCTTCGTCGCCAAGGCCACGGGTGTGCCCATCGCCAAGATCGCGGCGCGCGTGATGGCGGGCGAAAAGCTGGCCGATTTCGGTCTGAAGCCGACAAAACAGGCGCATATCGCCGTGAAGGAAGCGGTGTTTCCATTCGCGCGCTTCCCCGGCACCGACCTGATTCTCGGGCCGGAGATGAAATCGACCGGCGAAGTCATGGGCATCGACACCGATTTCGGCCACGCCTTCGCAAAATCGCAGCTCGGCAGTGGCGTCAATCTGCCGCTAGCCGGCACGGTCTTCATTTCCGTGCGCGCAAAGGACAAACCCGCGGTGGTTGAACCCAGCCGCCGCCTCGTGGCCATGGGGTTCAGTCTGATCGCGACCCGCGGCACCGCTCTCTTCCTTCGCGATTCGGGGCTCGCCGTGCGCGAGGTCAACAAGGTGCTCGAAGGCCGCCCCCACATCGTCGATGCCATGAAAAACGGCGATGTGCAGCTTGTGTTCAACACCACCGACGGCGCGCAGGCCTTGGCGGACAGCTTTTCCATCCGGCAAACCGCGCTTTTGGCCAATATCCCTTACTACACGACCGTGGCCGGGGCGCGGGCGGCGGTGGAGGCCATTGCCGCGCTCAAAAGCGGCAGCCTTGAAGTCGCTCCCTTGCAGTCTTACTTTAAACCTTCGTTTTGATTCCTTGGCCGAGCGGCGGGGCAAGTGCCAGCTTGGGTCGCAGCCTTTTTAGGGAGGGGAAAAACCCTTTACGATGAATAAGATGCCGATTACCGCCGATGGGCTGGGCCGGTTGCAGTCGGAACTCAAGCACCTCAAGACGGTCGAACGTCCATCGATCATCCGTGCGATTGCCGAGGCCCGTCAGCATGGCGATATTTCCGAAAATGCGGAATATCACGCCGCGCGCGAGCGGCAGAGCTTCGTCGAAGGCCGGGTCGCCGAGCTCGAGGACAAAATTTCACGCGCCGAAGTTATTGATCTAAAGAAGTTATCCGGCGGCGTCATCAAATTCGGCGCTAAAGTGACACTTTCGGACGAGGACAGCGGCGACGAGAACAAATATCAGATCGTCGGCCAGGAAGAGGCGGACATCGCGCGCGGTCTCCTGTCGATCACCTCTCCGCTTGCCCGTGCGCTGATCGGCAAGAAAGTCGGCGATAACGTCGAAGTCTCGACGCCGCGCGGCACCAAGGCCTACGCGATCATCAAGGTCAGATTCAAATAAGGGGCCTTTCCCCCGGGCGTCGCCCGACCGAATTCCTGAGTCTCGGGTCCAGTCCGACCAATCGCGTAGCGCGGCCGCCCGCCTAATCTACGTCGATCGGCACGCCTGGAAGGTTCTTGCAGGTGCGAATCGCCAGCGCCGATTTGACATGGCTGACATTTGGCGCTGCGGTCAAAACGCTGGTTAGGAATTTTTGATAATCGTCCCAATCGACGGCGACGATCTTGAGAAGAAAATCGGTCTCCCCGGCCAACATCTGGCACTCGCGCACGCGCGGCCAGGTTTTCACCAGGTCCTCGAACGCCCGCAAATCCTGCTCCGCCTGGCTCGACAACCCGACATGGGCGAAGACGGTGACGGCAAAACCCAGGGCCTCGGCACTGAGCTCGGCGTGGTAGCCCTTGATGAAACCGGCCTCCTCCAGCGCCCGCACCCGGCGCAGGCAGGGCGGCGGCGAAATCTTGGCCCGCCGCGCCAATTCGACATTGGTCATGCGGCCGGTCTCTTGCAAATCCCGCAGGATGCGGCGGTCGATTCGATCGAGCTTGATGCGGCGCATTCGATGGTTCCCATGCCACTGCGCGCAATTCTATTTCAAGACGAAACAAAATTGCGAGGAGAGTGTGATCGGGGTCCTCGACTCTCCGCGACCGACCAATTAGTATCGAGTCGATACTAATTATTGGAGGATCATCCCGTGACCAACCGCAAACAGTGGCTTGCCTTCGGCTTGGCGGCGATCGTCGGCATCGGCATGATGGCAATCGAGGTGTCGGCGCAACAGGCGGCCAAGGTGGCCTACCCCTACGGCTACCGGAATTGGCATCACGTCAAATCGATGGTGCTGGAACAAGGACACCCCTTGGCCAACCCCTTCGGGGGCCTGCATCACGTCTACGCCAACCCCAAGGCACAGAAAGGCCTGAAATCGGGTGTCTATGAGGATGGCGCGATCCTTGTCTTCGACCTCTTCGAAACAAAGGTCGGCGGCGCCGCGATCGAAGAGGGGAAGCGCAAATTGGTCGGCGTCATGGAGCGCGACGTCAAACGGTTCGCCAGGACCGGCGGCTGGGGTTATGAAGGCTTCGCCGGCGATAGCCGCGGGCAACGCCTGACGACCGATGGCGGCCTCTCTTGCTTTGGCTGCCACGCCGGGCAAAAGGACACCGCTTTCGTCTTCAGCAAGGCGCGGAATTGAGAATTGGCCGCCGAGACCCTGACTGTAGTTCGCGGCGCCGCGACTCCGCCCCGCCGGCCTCGGGGCCGGCGGGGCGGTCCGGAAGACGTGGAGGATAAACCCGGCAGCAGCGAGCATGTCGCCGACATGATCGAGCGGCTCGGGCGGCTGGCCCGCGTCCGTCGCCATGCCGACCGGTTGAACGCGGCGCAGTGGGACGCGCTTCGCTTTCTGGCGCGAGCCAACCGTTATTCGCGTTCCCCCGGTGCGATCGGAACGTTCCTGGCCACGACGAAAGGCACGGCGTCGCAGACGGTCAGCGCCCTGTGCCGCAAGAAGTTGATCGACCGAGCCATCGATCCGCGGGACCGGCGGCGCGTGCGCCTGGAAATTCTTCCGCGCGGCCGCGAGGTCCTCGCCGGCGGCCCCGCGCACGACCTCGCCGCCGCCGCGAGCGAAATGGCGCCGACCGACCGATCGGCCTTGGTGGCCGGGCTTAACCGCCTCCTTGGCACGCTTCAGCGCCGCAATGACCGGCAAAGTTTTGGGCTCTGCGGCACCTGCCGTTTCTTTCGCCGTGACGATGCGTCGGATTCGCCGAACGGGCCGCATCGCTGCGGTCTGACACTGGAGCCGTTGAGCGACGCGGAGACCGCACTGATTTGCGCGGAGCATTCCGCCGCCGAGAAAATCGGACGCGGTTGACGTGGCGGCGATCTGCTGGACCCTGAGCGAAGACTTCGCCGGCATGGAAGCCCAAACTGGGGGCCTGGCCGAGGCGCTCGGTTATGTTCCCACGATCAAACGCGTCAAGCCGCGGGCACCGTGGAAATACTTGCCCAACGCCCTGTGGTTCAACGCCCTGGCCGCGCCCGGGCCGGGAGGCGATCGGCTTGACCCGCCCTGGCCCCAGGTTCTCGTCAGCTGCGGCCGCAAGGCGGTACCGCTGGCGCTGGCCATCCGCGCGGCGGGCGGCACGCGTTGTATCCATATCCAGGACCCACACACCAATCCCGGCCGCTTCGACATGGTCGTGGTCCCGCGTCACGATGGGCTGTCCGGGGACAACGTCATTGTCACGCGCGGCGCCGTTCACCCGGTGACACCGGCGAAGCTGGCTGCGGCGGCGCGGGTCTTTGCCCCGCGTCTTGCTCATCTCAAACGCCCGTTGGTCGCGGTTCTGGTGGGCGGACCGACCAATCGCTATTCGATGACGCCGGACGTCACCGAGATTTTGGGCAGCCACCTGGCCGCGATGGCCGCGAGCAGCGGCGCCTCGCTTCTGGTCACCGCCTCGCGCCGCACCGGCGCCGATAACCTGGCCGCCTTGCGCCGCGGCCTCGCCGGAACGACCGCCGACATCTGGGACGGCACGGGGGACAATCCCTATCTCGGTTATCTGGCACTCGCCGATGCCGTTGTCGTCACCGCCGATTCGGTCTCGATGACCTCGGAAGCCTGTTCCACCCTGAAGCCGGTCTATGTCTACGACCTGCCCGGCGGATCGCGCCGCTTTCAACAGTTTCACGAATCCCTGCGCCAGGACGGCGTGACCCGCCGATTCGTCGGCACGCTCGAATTCTGGAGTTACCCGGCGCTCGACGATACCGCCAAAGCGGCGGCGGAAATCAGGCGGCGCCTGACGCTGCCGGACTGAACGCTTTATCTCGAACGCCTTATCTCATGGCGGTCGGCGAAGAATCGGCTATAACCGCCCGACTACCAGGGGCGTCAGAGAAACCGAACGATCAAGGCGATGGCTCTTTCCATCGAGACATTCAAAAATCAGCACGGCGATCCGCTGTTCAAAGCGCTGGGGCATCCCTTGGCCGCGGACCGGGCGGGGACGCTGATCGATCGGCTTGCCGGCGCCAAACGGCTCGCCTTGTACGATCCCTTCGGCTGTGCCGCCGCCTTCGCCGCGCTGTACGATTTCAGCGTGGTAAGACCGACCGCGCTTTTCGTCCAGGATGTCGGCGATATCGGGCGCAAGGCGATGGGTTGCCGCGCCCAGCCGGTCACCGATCTCAAGGCTTCGCGCGCCGATGTCGTTTTTGTCGCCGCTTTCGATGCCCGGCGGCCGATCGAACACATCCGGTCGTTTCTGCCCCCTGGCGCCGAAGTCGTCAGCTTCGATGAATTGCGTCTCCCCGACGACATGATCGGCCACCGCGGCGCCTATCTCGACGCCCGCAATTTCTCCACGAATTTCGCTTTTTTCCGGGACCAAGGCGGGCGCCACACAAGGTTGGTCAGCGTCAATTACTGGGCGGGTTATGGCGGCCGCGACGTATCCCTGTATTTACGCCTTCTCGCCGCCGATGGCGGCACGCTTGCGCAATGGCGTGAACCGCTGCCCAATGCCGCGGCGACGATCGTCATCGACAGCCGTGTGGTGCGCCAACGTTTCGGCCTGGGCGATTTTACCGGACAACTCTTCATCCACGTCGTTGGCGCGGCCGGGCATGACGCGGTGAAATATGCGCTCGACGTTTTTTCCGACGACGGCACCGAGCTGTCCGCCACCCACGACGCCAATGCCTGGCCGGCGGATTTTTACGCCGGCCTGCCGGCGCCGCGTGCGGGCGAACGTGTGGTGTTGTGGATCCAGAATAGCCACCCCTGCCCGATTCCGGCGGGCGCGGTCGGACTGAACCTCATGGGTTCGCAGGCAGCCGTCTCGCTCGACAGTGCCATCAAACCCTTCGGCAGCCACGCCCTCGATGTATCGACGTTGCTGCCCCAGGCGCGCTGGCCGGAGCAAATCGAGATACGCGCCGGACGGCATTTCGTGCGGCCGCGTTACGAGGTGATCGAAAGCTCGGGCCGCGCCCATATCGCCCATGTCAACGTCGAGCGCACCGACCTTAAACCCGACCCGCGCATTCCGGAACTATCGAACCTTTTGGGCAAGGGTTACCTCTTGCCGGCCCCGGTGCTGCCGCGCGACCGCTGGCGGACGGTTCTGCTGCCGACGCCGATGGCGACGACGCAGGTTGACTTGCCGCTCGCCTTGCGCCTTCACGGTCCGGACGGGCAACTCGTGTTCACCCGTTTCCTCGGGCGCCTGCCGCGAGACGGTCGCACGGCCTTCGCCATCGACGAGATGCTGGACGGCGACACGCTCCCGGATTACGGCCATCTCGAACTGGTCTACGATTTTGCCGAGGGCGGCGGCGCCGATGGCTGGATGCACGCCCTTTTCCGCTACCAGGACAAATCGAGCGGGCATGTAAGCGAAACCAGCTTTGGCGCCCATGTCTTCAACACCGCGTTGACCTATCGCGGGGAGCCGCAATCCTATGCCGGACGGCCGCCTGGGTTGAGCACGCGCCTGTTCTTGCGCATCGCGCCGCCGCCGATCGAGACCGTCTGCCACCTTATCTATGCGGCATCGACGCCGTGGCTGCCGCGATCTTCCACCGATATCATCCTGTACGATGGCGACGGCGTCGAAGTCGCGAAACAGCGCGTCGAAATCGCCTGCAACGGATCGCTGTTTTTTCGCCATTCCGACCTTTTCGACGCGAAAACCCGCAAAAGCGCAGAAGGCGGCTATGTCGTGGTCCGCGATACAACCTGCCGCCTGTTTGGGTATCACGGCACCGTCCACGGGGGTGCGTTCAGCCTGGATCACATGTTCGGGTATTGACCGCCCGTGGCTTGCCGCGAACCGCGCCGGAACCTATCTTAGCCTGACCCATCACGCTCCCGGCGCCCCATGACCACGCGACATCGAACCAAAGTGTTGATTCTTGGCTCCGGCCCCGCAGGCTACACCGCCGCGATCTATGCCGCGCGCGCCAATCTCAAACCCATCCTGATCCGCGGCATGCAGCCCGGCGGCCAGCTCAGCATCACCACCGATGTCGAGAACTACCCTGGCTTTGCCAAGGCCATCCAGGGCCCGTGGTTGATGGAAGAAATGTTGCATCAGGCCGAACATGTCGGGACGCAGATCGTCGAAGACATGATCGTGGAAGCCGATCTCAGCCGCCGGCCCTTCATCTGCAAATCCGACAGCGGCGATATTTACGAGGGCGAGACACTCGTCATCTGCACCGGCGCCCAAGCCCGTTGGCTCGGCATCGGCAGCGAGGAAAAATTCCGCGGCTATGGCGTGTCGGCCTGCGCGACCTGTGACGGCTTTTTCTTTCGCGGCAGGGATGTCGCCGTGGTCGGCGGCGGCAACACCGCGGTCGAGGAATCGCTGTTCCTGACCAATTTCGCGCGCAAGGTCACGCTGATCCATCGGCGCGATTCGTTACGCGCGGAAAAGATGCTGCAATCGCGGCTGCTGGCACATCCCAAGGTGTCGATGGTGTGGAACAGCGCGGTGGAGGAAATCCTGGGCCGCGATGGGCCGCCGGTCGCGGTCACCGGCCTGCGTCTGCGCAATCTGGCCAGTCGCGCCGAAACGACCTTGCCGGTGGATGGGCTGTTCGTGGCCATCGGCCACGTCCCGGCGACCTCGCTTTTCGTGGGGCAGCTCGACATGGATCAAGGCGGCTACATCATCACGCGGCCGGATTCGACCGCCACCGCCATCCCCGGCGTGTTCGCGGCCGGCGACGTGAAGGACAAGATTTTCCGCCAGGCCGTCACCGCCGCCGGCATGGGCTGCATGGCCGCGCTCGAAGCGGAAAAATTCATCGCCCATCACGAGACGGAAAATCTGTCTGCCGCGCAATAAGCGCCACGGGGA
>SHVT01000051.1 GCA_009694125.1 Rhodospirillaceae bacterium
TGAGCCAACCGATGAAGCAAAAGCGCGTGAAGTCCGGGATAACAGATCATCACCTCAAGCCGCGAGCGCGCGGCCGGATCACGGTGCATGATCGCATCGACGTCATCGCGAAGATTCTTGAATAACATGAGGGTAACTATCTATAGTGGCATGGTGGCTTGGTCGGCGGTTTTGACCACCAAGAAAATAAGCCGAAAACCAAGGCCTCTGTGGGACTTTATAAATTATCAGACCAATTTAGTCAAGTTTGGGTGGGGATAAATGCCGCCCGTTTGACCAGCCCAGAAACCCCGAAGATCGCCAGGATTTCCGGTTCGCCGAGTGCTGTGCGCGTGAGCAAAAAATGCCCGATGTGATTATCAACGGTCCCGAAGGACGGCTTGAGGGCCGCTATCAGCCCGGCAAGCTCCCGACCGCGGGAATCGCGCTTCTGCTGCATCCGAATCCGCGGCACGGCGGGACCATGAACAACAAAGTCGTGTACACGTTGTTTCATACCTTCGTCCGCCAGGGGTTTTCGACGCTGCGCTTCAATTTCCGCGGTGTCGGCCGCTCGCAAGGCTCCTTCGGCCGTGGCGAGGGCGAATTGAGCGACGCCGCCGCGGCGCTGGATTGGCTGCAGACCTACAACCCCAATGCCGGCACCTGCTGGATCGCGGGTTTTTCCTTCGGTGCCTGGATAGGGATGCAGCTGTTGATGCGGCGTCCCGAAATCGAGTCCTTCGTCTCGGTTGCGCTGCCCGCCAATTTCTATGATTTCACGTTTCTGGCGCCATGCCCGGCATCGGGACTCATCATTCACGGTGACCGCGACGAATTGGTGCCGGGAGAAGCCGTCGGCAAACTAGTCGCCAAGCTGTCCAATCAACGCGACATTGAAATCGATCATCGGGTCATCAAGGGTGCCAACCACTTCTTCACCGACAAACTCGACAAACTCGAGGCGCATGTGGAGAGTTATTTGACGGCGGCGATGGCGCCCAAGGTCAAACGGGCGGCGACCTGAGTCCTCAGCCCGCGAGGTTCGGGCTGAAACGCCGCCCGCCCGTCATCGGCCGGGCCACGCCCGTCGTCGTGGGTAGACTGATCGGCAGACCACGCAGCGAGCGAACGGCGAGAAAGGCAAATGCCTGCGCCTCTAAGGCGTCGCCATTCCAGCCCATGGATTCCGCGGCAATCACCTCTCCATCCACGGAACGCACCAACTCCGCCATCAGCACGGGGTTGTGACGGCCCCCGCCGGTGACGATCCAATGCAGCGGTGGAACCGGCATATGCCCCTCGGCCATAGCCACGGCCCGCACGGTGAAGGCGGCCAGCGTCGCGGCCCCGTCGTAGACATTCAGTGTTAACGCCGCATGGCGGGCGAAATCGTCGCGGTCCAGCGATTTGGGCGGTTTCCGATCGAAATAGGCATGCCGGCATAACCGCGCCAGCACAGCCTCGTGGCCGCGGCCGGCGCGAGCCAGCGCGCCATCGCGGTCCAAGGGTAGCCCGGTCCAGGCCAACGCCCAGTCATCGATAAGGGCGTTGCCCGGCCCGGTGTCGAAAGCCAGGATCGCTTCACCCGCGCCAATCCAGGTCACATTGGCGACGCCGCCGATATTCAGCACGGCCGTGGGCAGGGGAAAATGGCGCGCCAGCGCCCGGTGATACAAGGGCACGAGCGGGGCGCCCTGACCCCCGGCGGCCACGTCCGCGCTGCGAAAATCGGAGACGACCTCGATTCCGGTGAGGCGCGCCAGCAATGCCCCGTCGCCGATTTGCCAGGTCCGCCGGTCCTGCGGGCGATGCAGGATGGTGTGGCCGTGGAATCCGATGACTCCAATGTCATTCACGCCAACCTTGAAAGCGTCGCAAAACGCTTTGACGGCCTCTGCATGGGCGAGCGTCATTTCACGCTCGACTTCGGCCACCGGGCCGATTCCGCCGAGGATCGAACGCAATCGCCCCCGCAGCGTCTCGGTGTAGGGCACGGTCACCGAAGGGCCGAAACCTTCGACCGCCTCGCCATCGGTGCGGAGCGCCGCCACGTCGATGCCGTCGAGCGATGTCCCGCTCATCAGTCCCAGCGCGTGCATGTCGCTCCTTGCCTGCCCCCTCGCCACGGCTCGGCCGATTTCGGAGTCTAGCCGGCTTCCCCGCTCGGCCCTATAGTGACGCTTTGATGACTGCCGCAACGAGCGTTCGCTTTGCCCATCGCCATCTGCTTGGCGTAGAGGGGCTCTCTCCCGACGAGATCACGCTGCTTCTCGATCTTTCGGAATCCTATATCAAGCAGAGTCGCGCGGCGGACAAGAAGGCCACCCTGCTTCGCGGACGCACGATCATCAACCTGTTCTTCGAATCCTCGACCCGGACTCGAACCTCGTTCGAGCTGGCGGGAAAGCGCCTGGGCGGTGACGTCATCAATATGTCGGCAGAGGCCAGTTCGGTGAAAAAGGGCGAAACCCTGATCGACACCGCGATGACCCTGAACGCCATGCACCCCGACGTTCTAATCGTGCGCCATCCCGAAAGCGGCGCGGTCAAGCTCTTGTCGGAAAAAGTCAATTGCGCCGTCATCAACGCCGGCGACGGCACCCATGAACATCCGACTCAGGCGCTTTTGGATGCGCTCGCCATTCGCCGCCGCCGGGGCAGTTTGCAGGGACTGACCGTGGCCATCTGCGGCGACATCATGCATAGCCGCGTCGCGCGCTCGAACATTCATCTGCTGACGGCGATGGGCGCACGGGTTCGGGTCGTGGCCCCTCCTACATTGTTGCCCGCGTGCATCGACCGGATGGGCGTCGAGGTGTTCACCGACATGCGCGCCGGGCTGCGCGATTGCGATATCGTCATGATGTTGCGCCTTCAGACCGAGCGTATGCAGGGTAGCTTCGTTCCCTCCATTCGCGAATATTTCCGTTTCTACGGGCTCGATTACGCGAAGCTCGAAGTCGCCAAGCCCGACGCCCTGATCATGCATCCGGGTCCCATGAACCGCGGCGTGGAGATCGACAGCGAGGTCGCCGACGACATCGACCGTAGCCTGATCCGGGAGCAGGTCGAAATGGGTGTCGCCGTACGCATGGCGTGCCTCGATATCCTGACCCGCAATCTGCAATCGAACGAAGCCGCGATCTAAATCATGGGCGCCGAGCGAACCTCGACCGCAACGCCTGGCCGCGTCGCCTATGTCAACGCCCGGCTGCTCGATCCGGGTAGCGGCCTCGACGCTCCCGGCGGTCTGTTGGTTGAGAACGGGGCCATCGCCGACGTTGGCCCCGGCCTGTTCCGCGACGGGCGGCCCGGCGACGCCGAAATCGTCGATTGCGGGGGGATGTGTTTGGCGCCTGGCCTGGTCGATATGCGCGTGCAGCTCCGCGATCCCGGCGAGGAGCATAAAGAAACCATGGAAAGCGCGAGCCTCGCCGCAGCCGCCGGCGGCATCACGCGTATGGTCTGCCTGCCCAATACCAAACCGGTGATCGACGACGTCGCCTTGGTCGAATTCATCGCGAGGCGGGCGCGGGAAACCGGGCTCGTGCACATTCATCCCTACGCGGCGGTCACCAAGGGCCTCGGCGGCAAGGAAATGACCGAGATCGGCCTGCTGGCCGCCGCCGGGGCGGTCGGCTTCACCGACGGCACCCAGGCCGTGGCCGATTCCCGCGTCATGCGCCGCGCCCTGAGTTACGCCCGCGCCTTCCACCGGGTGATCGTGCAGCATCCGGAAGAACCTGGGCTCGCGGCCGGCGGAGCCATGAACGAAGGCGAAATCGCTACCCGTCTCGGCCTACAGGGCATCGCGCCGGCGGCTGAGGCAATGATGGTCGAACGCGACCTGCGCCTGGTCGAGATCACCGGGGGGCATTATCATGTCGCCCATCTATCCACCGCCGCCGCGATCGATGTCGTGCGCGGGGCAAAAGCCCGCGGCATGACGGTCAGCTGCGACACGGCGCCGCCCTATTTCGCCCTCAACGAACTCGCCGTCGGCGACTACCGGACCTTTGCCAAACTATCGCCGCCGCTGCGCAGCGAAACCGATCGCCGCGCCGTTGTCGCCGGCCTGAAAGACGGCACCATCGACGCCATCGCCAGCGACCATTCTCCCCACGACCAGGACAGCAAGCGGCTGCCCTTTGCCCAGGCCGCCTTCGGCATGATCGGACTTGAAACGCTGCTGTGCGTGTCGCTGGAGCTTTTTCATAACGGCCACCTCTCCCTGCTCGAGGTGCTCCGTAAATTGACCTGCCGGCCGGCCGAGATTCTCTCGCTTCCGGGAGGCCGCCTGAAACGGGGCGAACCGGCCGATTTCATCGTCTTCGATCCCGGCCGCGCCTGGCGCATCAAGGAGGCACGGTTCCTAAGCAAATCGAAAAACTCACCCTTCGACGGCCGCCCGGCGCAAGGACGGGTCCTGCGCACCGTGGTCGGCGGCCGCACGATCTTCACCCTAGGCGCCTGATATGCCACACCTCATGGGCGGGCTTAGCTTCACTTGGCCGTTCTATGCGGCGACGCTGATCGGCTATCTGGTTGGCGCTATCCCCTTCGGCCTGATCCTAACGCGGCTTGCCGGACTGGGTGATTTGCGCCAGATCGGCTCCGGCAACATCGGCGCAACAAACGTCTTAAGAACAGGTAATAAATCTATAGCATTACTTACATTAATTCTAGATGGAGGCAAGGGAGCGCTGGCCGTCACGATTGCCGATCAATGGGGGCCGGACATGGCGATCATGGCCGGCGGCGGCGTCTTCATCGGCCACCTTCTGCCGGTTTGGCTGCGGTTCAAGGGCGGCAAGGGCGTCGCCACCGCCCTCGGTGTGCTGCTGGCGCTGGACTGGCCGGTTGGCGCGCTTTCCGCTTTGACGTGGCTGATCGTGGCCTTGGCTTTCCGATATTCTTCGCTCGCCGCGCTTATTGCCATGGCGCTTGCCCCTGTTTTCGCGTGGTGGTGGACAAACGACCTTCAACGACTTGAATTTACGTTATTTATAGCAATCGCTGTCTGGCTGAAACACGTTGGCAATATCCGCCGTCTGGTGACAGGAGCGGAGTCGAAAATCAGTCTTGGCGGCGCTCGGAACAACACCAAGGAAGCATCTCGGTAACCGCTGGGCCTTCGTCAGCCCAAATCCCGGGCCAGGGTTGACGCTCGCCGCCCCCGCCGCTCATTCTAGCCACCGATGCTCCCTCGGCAACTCACCCTCGATGCCCGCGAACGCCTCGATTGGCTGCGGCTGACCCGCACCGACCATGTCGGGCCCATCACCTTTTTTCAACTCCTGCGGCGGTTTGGGAGCGCCGGGGCGGCGCTGGCGGCTTTGCCCGATCTGGCAAAGCGCGGCGGCAGGCGCGCGACGATCAAGCTGTATCCGGCTCGGGATGCCGAAGCGGAAATCGAGGCCTGCCGGAAACAGGGCGTGACCCTTGTCGCCTGGGCCGAACCCGACTATCCCGCGCCGCTCGCGGCCGTCGAAGACGCACCGCCACTGGTCATGCTTCGTGGCGCCGCCGCCCTGCTGTCGCGGCCCATTGTCGCCATAGTGGGCGCCCGTAACGCGTCCGCCAATGGCGTGCGGTTCGCCCGCCAGTTGGCGGCCGATCTCGGACGCGCCGGGCTGATCGTCGTCTCCGGATTGGCCCGCGGCATCGACACCGGGGCCCATGAAGGCGCGTTTTCCACCGGCACGGTCGCAGTCATGGCCGGCGGCGTCGATGTTCCCTACCCCCCGGAAAATGCAGCGTTGCTCGCCCGGATCGCCGCATCGGGCGCCGCGCTTTCCGAGCTTCCGCTAGGCACGACACCGGTCGCGCGACACTTCCCGCGCCGCAACCGCATCATTTCCGGCCTGGCCGCGGGTGTCGTGGTGGTGGAGGCGTCCTTGCACTCCGGTTCCTTGATTACCGCCCGGATGGCCTTGGAACAAGGCCGCGAGGTCTTGGCCGTTCCCGGTTCGCCACTCGATCCGCGCTGCCGCGGCAGCAACGATCTCATCCGCAAAGGCGCCACCCTCGTAGAATCTGCCGAAGATGTGATGAATGCATTGGGAGCAATTGCGGCGCCGTCCCGGATCGTCCCGGAAGGCAGGCCGGATCCGAGTGCGGCCGCTCGGGCGCCCGGTGAGGATTCGATGGCGGAGGCACGCGAATTGATCCTGTCGAAACTGAGTCCGACGCCGACGCCGGTTGACGAAATCATTCGCCAGTGCCAATTGTCCCCCACCGTTGTTTCCGGTGTTTTCCTGGAACTTGAGTTGGCCGGACGGTTGGCGCGGCACCTCGGAAATCAAGTATCTCTTATTGAAATCAATTGATCACATCAAGAACTCCACAGATCGCCTCAGATAGGTCACCACGCCGATGAACGTTGTTGTCGTGGAATCGCCGGCCAAGGCGAAGACCATTAACAAATATCTCGGCAGCGATTTCACGGTGCTGGCCAGCTACGGGCATGTCCGCGATCTGCCGTCCAAGGACGGTTCCGTCCGCCCGGCCGAAGACTTTGCCATGAGCTGGGAAGTCGATGAACGTGCCGAAAAACACATCAAGGCCATCGCCCAGGCGCTGAAAGGCGCCAAGCGGCTTTTCCTGGCGACCGACCCCGACCGCGAAGGCGAGGCTATTTCCTGGCACGTCGAGAGCGTGCTGCGTCAGCGCAAGGCACTCGACAAGATCGACGTGAAACGTGTGGTCTTCAACGAGGTCACGCGTAATGCCGTGCTGGAAGCGATGAAGAACCCCAGGGAGCTGGATCGCGACCTGGTCGATGCTTATCTAGCCCGCCGCGCCCTGGACTACCTCGTCGGCTTCACGCTGTCGCCGGTGTTGTGGCGAAAACTGCCGGGAGCAAAATCCGCGGGGCGGGTGCAATCGGTCGCACTTCGCCTGGTGTGTGAACGCGAGACCGAGATCGAGAAATTCAAACCACGCGAATACTGGTCCGTTGAAGCCGATCTGCGGGGGTTGAGCGGCGAAATTCTGACCGCGCGGCTGACCCATCTCGACGGCGCCAAGCTCGACAAATTCGATTTGCCCAATCAAGGAGCCGCAGCCAAGGCCGTCGACGCCATCAAGGCGCGCAAATTCAGCGTCTCCACGGTCGAACGCAAGCGTGTGCGGCGCAATCCCTACCCGCCGTTCACGACATCAACCCTTCAGCAGGAAGCCTCGCGCAAGCTCGGCCTCGGCGCCAGCCGAACGATGCGGGTCGCCCAGCGTCTTTATGAGGGCATCGACATCGGCGGCGAGACCGTCGGGCTGATCACTTATATGCGAACCGACAGCGTCCAACTCTCACGCGAGGCCATCGCCGCGACGCGTGACCTTATCGGAAAACAATACGGCCCCAATTACGTGCCGGAAAGCCCGCGCGTTTACCGCACCCAAGCCAAGAACGCGCAGGAAGCGCATGAGGCGATACGGCCCACCGATCTTTTCCGCCGCCCGGAGGACGTCGCCGGCCACCTCGATGAAGAAGAAAGACGGCTCTATGACCTGATCTGGCGCCGGACCGTGGCCTGCGAAATGGAAAGCGCTGCGCTCGATCAGGTTGCCGTCGACATCGCTTCCCCCGACAAACTAGTGGTGATGCGGGCGACCGGTTCGGTCATCGCCTTCGACGGCTTCCTGCGCGTCTATCGCGAGGACCGCGACGACCCGACCGAAGACGAAGATGAAAGCCGCATTCTGCCGCCGCTGAAGGAGGGCCAGGCGCTCGAACACACGGCCCTGCGCCCGGATCAGCACTTCACCCAGCCCCCGCCTCGATATTCGGAAGCCAGCCTGGTCAAGCGGCTGGAGGAGTTGGGGATCGGCCGACCGTCGACCTATGCCAGCATCCTCCAAGTGTTGCAGGACCGCGGTTATGTCCGCCTGGAAAAGAAGCGGTTCATTCCCGAGGACCGGGGACGGCTGGTGACAGCCTTCCTCTCCAGCTTCTTCGAGCGCTATGTCCAGTACAACTTCACGGCGGAGCTGGAAAACCAGCTGGACGACATTTCCGGCGGCAGGCTGGACTGGAAGACGGTTCTCCAGGAATTCTGGAAGGAATTTTCCACGGCCGTGGAAGGCACGCGCGATTTGAGCATCAAGATGGTGATCGACGCGCTGGATGCGGACCTTGGACCGCATTTCTTTCCAGCGGGCGGTGCCGGTCACGACCCTCGCCTGTGTCCCGCCTGTACGCAGGGGCGCATTGGTCTCAAGCTGGGGCGTTTCGGCGCGTTCATAGGTTGTTCGCGATATCCGGAATGCCGCTACACCCGCCGCCTCGCCGTGGAAAGCGAGGACGGCCAGGCCGTCGAGGGGGATGGCACACGGCAGCTCGGAACCGATCCCGCGAGCAACCAGCCGGTCAGCCTGCGCCAGGGGCCCTATGGACGTTACCTGCAGCTCGGCGAGGCGGCCGAAGGCGCGAAGCCGAAGCGGGCATCGGTGCCGAAGGATGTCGACGTTACCCAATTGGACCTCAATATGGCGATCAAGCTTCTCGCTCTGCCCCGCGATATCGGCATCCATCCCCAATCGGGAAAGATGATTTCCGCCGGCATCGGACGCTTCGGACCCTACCTCAAACATGACGGTGCCTTCCGCAGCGCCGAATCGACCTCCGAACTTCTGACCATGGGGATCAATCGCGCCGTGTCGCTCCTCGCCGAACCAGCCAAAGGGCGCCGTGTCGCCGCGCCGCTGCGGGAGCTTGGGGCGCACCCGACGGATGGCCGTGCGGTGACCCTGAATAAAGGTCAATTCGGGCCGTATGTAAAACATGACGGCGTCTATGCGAACCTGCCTCGGGGCGCCGAGATCGACGCCATCACTCTCGACGAGGCGGTGAAGCTGTTGGCTGAACGAAAGGCAAAGTCCGACACCGGGAGCAAACGCAAAGGCACCGCACGCAAAGGTGCCGCGAAGGCGGACGTTCCACCCAAGGCTGGAGCGAACGGTGGCAAGAAACGGACCGCCAGCAAGCGGCCCGCCAAGAGCGGGGCGACGGCAAAACTAAAAAAGGCACCCGGCGCCGCGGCCAAGCCGCGCCGGAAAGAATCGAGCTGAGGTCGATTTTCTATTGGTGCGGCAATCAAAGAAAAATCCCCCCTTTCCGAGCCGCGACGCGATCCTCGAATTCCTGCGAACAAGCACGGGCCGGATCGGCAAGCGTGACATCGCCAGAGCCTTTGGCATCGCCGGCCCCGATCGCGAGATTCTCAAGTCGCTCTTGAAGGACATGGAAAAGGACGGGGCGGTCGAACGCAGCCGCGGTCGCCGCCTTGCCCTGCCCGGCGCGTTGCCGGAAATCGTTACGGTCGAAGTCACCGGGTTGGATCGCGACGGTGAACCGGAGGCGCGGCCCGTGGACTGGTCTGGCGAGCAACCGCCGCCGCGCATCAAACTGTCGATCAACCCACGCGAAAAAAACGCGCCCGGCATCGGGGAACGGGCGGTGGCGCGGGTGCGCCGCATCGGACCGACCTTGTATGAGGGCAAGGTTCTCAAGCGCCTCGATCCAGACTCGGAGCGTTTGCTGGGCGTTTATTTTGTCGGACCGGGCGGTGGCCGGCTGCGACCCACCGACCGGCGCATGCGCACCGAATTCGTGGTTTCCGCGGAACATGCCGGCACCGCGCGCAACGGCGACATCGTTTCCGCCGAAATCCTGCCTGCACGCCGGTCAGGGCTGCCTTGCGCCCGAATCCTCGAAAAGATCGCCGACGCCGGCGATGCCCGATCGGCCAGCGTCATCGCCCTTCACACGCGCGGCATCCCCATCGAATTTTCCGCCGACGCCATCCGCCAGAGCCGCACCGTCCACCCGCCTTCGCTTGCCGGGCGTGTGGACCTTCGCGACATGCCGCTGGTCACCATCGATGACCAGGACGCCCGCGACTTCGACGACGCGGTGTGGGCCGAGCCCGATTCCGACCCGAACAACCGCGGCGGGTTTCGCCTGGCCGTGGCGATCGCCGATGTCGGTCATTACGTCCGACCCGGAGATGCTCTTGACCGCGCCGCCCGCGAACGGGGCAATTCGGTCTACCTGCCGGACCGCGTCGTACCGATGTTGCCGGAACGCCTGTCCAACGATTTGTGTTCGCTTCGCCCGGGTGAAGATAGGGCCTGCCTTGTGGCCCATATGTGGATCGACGCCGAGGGCCGGAAGCTTCGGCATCGTTTCGAGCGCGCGCTGATGCGCTCGGCCGCGCGGCTGACCTACGCAGCGGTCGAAGATTCACGCCAGGGTGGTCGCTTGGATATTCCGGCGGGGATCGTGGAGCCGCTTTACGCCGCCTTTGCCGCGTTGCGCCGGGCCCGCGACCGCCGGGCGACGTTGGACCTCGAAATCGAGGAACGCCGCGTTGTCCTGCGCGAAGACGGCCTCATCGAACGCATCGAACCACGACCGCATTTCGACAGCCACCGCCTCATCGAAGAATTCATGATCGCGGCCAATGTCGCCGCCGCCGAAGCGATCGAGGAGCGGCGCCTGCCCTGTATGTACCGGGTCCACGAACGGCCGGACCCGGAGAAAGTAGACAACCTTCGCGAAGTCCTCGCCGGGCTCGGCTTTCGCCTGGCGAAAGGGCAGGTCATGCGTCCGTCCCATTTTAACGGCGCCCTCGCCTGGGCCAACAACACACCGCATCTCCGGCTCGTCAATGACCTCGTGCTCCGGAGCCAGGCCCAGGCCGTGTACAGCCCGGAGAACAAGGGACATTTCGGGCTGGCACTCGTCCGCTACGCCCATTTCACGTCCCCCATCCGCCGCTACTCGGATATTTTGGTCCACCGCGCCCTTATCACCGGGCTGGATTTGGGCGAAGGCGGGTTGTTCGCAGAAGGTCCATTCGACATGGAGGCGGTCGCCGATCACATTTCCGGGACGGAGAGACGCGCCGCCGCCGCGGAGCGGGACGCCGTCAACCGTTATGTCACCGCCTTCCTCGCCCAACGTGTCGGCGCCACCTTTCGAGCCCGGATCAGCGGAGTTTCGCGATTCGGCCTGTTCGTCTCCCTGGATGGCCTCGGGGCCGACGGTTTGGTCCCGATTCGTTCTCTGCCCGCGGATTCTTATCGGCACGATGCCGCCCGGCATCGGCTTGAAGCTCAGGGAAGCAGAAGATATTATTCCCTTGGCGACATCGTGGATGTTCGACTGGACGAGGCCGACCCCGTGACCGGGAGCCTGATCTTACATCTCCTCTCGGAAAGGGCGGGACGCAGCGCGAGCCGACCGGCGCGTGCGTCGGTTCACAAGCGACGCCGGTGATGGAAAACGTGTTCGTGCTCCCCCGGCTTTGCAAACTTCTCGGCAAGGTTTCGTTTACCCAGCTTCGGCTATCATCGCTCCACCGTAAAAATGAAAGGCTTGTAGGTGCTGTGACGATCGCTTGGATACGCTGGCGGCCGATGGCGATTGCCGCGCTTGTTCTGCTCGGCGGGTGCGCAACAGCCGATGAAGGTGGTCGCCGCCCCAGCGGCACGGCCGCCGACGATCGCATGTTCACCATGGTCTTCGACCAGATTGCCGACAAATATTTGGAGCCCATCAACATCGGCAGCGTCGCGACCGCGGCACTGGCCAATTTGAGCCGAGTCGACCCACATTTGTCGATCAAGACGGAAGATCGGCGTATCGAGCTTTTCGAGGACGATCACTTGGTCACGGACTGGGCGTTGCCGGCCAAGGACGAACCCGGTCGATGGGCCAGCCTCGCATCGGCGATCATCGATGCCGGACGGGCGGCGTCCCCGACCTTGCGCGCCGCGGCACCCGAAGCGATCTATCAAGCCGTGTTCGACGGTGCGGTTACAAAACTCGATCGGTTCTCGCGCTACACCACAGCCGAAGCGGCCCGCGAAGGACGCGCCTCGCGCGAAGGATTCGGCGGCATCGGCATCACCGTCGACGTTTCCGCCAGCGGCGTTCGCGTCGTTTCGGTGATCCCCGATTCACCGGCGTCCCGAGCCAACCTTCGCCCTGAGGACGTGATCACGAAGATCGATGACACGCCTGCCCAAGGTCTCGCCCAACGCGACGCCGTCCAGAAGCTGCGCGGTCGCATAGGCAGTTCGGTCATCTTGACCATTGAGGGCGCCACCCGGCCGGCGCCCGTCCGCCTGACGCTACGGCGCAGCCACATCGTTCCGCCGACGGTGAGCATCACCCAGGTCGACGACGTCGCCCACATTCGGGTCACCGGATTCAGCCAGGGCACCGCCGACGCCGTGGATGAGGCGCTGCGCCGATCCAAGGCCGGCGCTTCCCCCGTGCGTGGTGTGATTTTGGATTTGCGGGGAAATCTCGGCGGACTGTTGGATCAGGCCATCGCGCTGTCCGAGGTCTTCGTCGCGGACGGTCGCATCGTGTCGATGCGCGGGCGGCATCGCGATTCCAGCGCCACCGCCCGCGCGACACCCGGCGGTTCGGGTGAGAGCCTGCCTGTTGTTATACTGATCGACGGGCGGTCCGCCTCCGCCTCCGAGATCGTCGCCGCCGCGCTGCAGGATAATCGCCGCGCCGTGGTTGTCGGATCGGTGTCCTTCGGCAAGGGCTCGGTGCAAACCGTTATCGACCTGCCCAACGAGGGCGAACTGATCCTCAGCTGGGCTCGGTTTCACGCCCCGTCTGGTTATGCGCTGCAAGACCTTGGCGTGATGCCCGCGATTTGCACGAGCGGAATCGCCGGCGATCCGGCGAATGCGGTTGAGGAAGCCAGGCACGGCCGGTTCACCAACGCCGTGGCCTTCAACCGTTGGCGCATGGCGGGACTGGATACCGGCGATAAGGGCCGCTTCAGCGAGCTGCGAGGCCAATGCCCGCCGATGACCGGCGACCGCGATCTCGATCTGGACATCGCGCGGCGTGTCCTTGCCGATCGAACGCTTTTCGGGAATTTGCTCATCCAATCGGCGCAAGAAGCGGCATTGCGCTGATCGCTCGGATTTGGGCACTCCCCAAAAGCCTGGCCGCCGGTTTGCTTGACAGGCGCGGCGATCCGGCTATCTTGCGCGGCCTACAGACAAATCGTCGAGAGTTTTGCGGGGTCGTGCCATGGCGAAGTCCAAACCGTTGATCATCAAGCTGGCCAGTACAGCCGACACGGGTTTTTTCTATGTGACCAAGAAGAACCCCAAGAAGACCACGGAAAAGCTTGAGTTTCGCAAGTACGATCCGATCGCGCGAAAACATGTGACGTTCAAGGAAGCCAAGATCAAATAGGCTTTCATTTGTCGGGTCGGGGCCTTAGGGGATCGCCACCCCGCTCGCGCACACGCGGTTACGCCCTTCGTTCTTCGCGCGGTACAAGGCGATGTCGGCCTCGCGTAACAACGCGTCGCCTGGCACCCCGCCCGGAACAGTGGCGGCAACGCCGATGCTGATCGTGACTTGAACATTTCCAACCGGCGGCGGCAGGGTTATCGGCGAATCCGCAATTCGCCGGCGCAGCCGTTCCGCCACCATCATGGCCTGTTTCATCGTGGTTTCAGGCATGATTACGACAAACTCCTCGCCGCCCCACCGAATAACCGTATCGAAGCCTCGAAGATTGCGCGCGATACGTTGGGCGACGGCGCGCAGCACCTCGTCTCCCGCGGCGTGGCCGTAAGTATCATTGATCGGCTTGAACCGATCGATGTCGATCATCTGGACGGCGATGATCTTGCGATGGACCGGCAGTCGTTCCGCCAGCGTTCGGAAATGCACATCGAGATAGCGGCGATTGTGCAGGCCGGTCAACGTATCGATGAAGGCCAGCGACAGGTTGTTTTCATAATTCGTCCGCAGGCGATCCTGATACCGCTTGCGGCGAATCTGCGTGCGGACCCGTGCCAATACCTCGTTGCGATCAAGCGGCCGGCCGAGGTAGTCGGCGGCCCCGAGATCGAGACCCTTCGCCAGCTTCTGCACATCCGCCGGCTCGATGATGAGCAGGATGGGAACCTGCCGCGTGCGCTCCTGCGAACGAAGTTGGGAACAAAGGCGAAGGCCATCGTCGGAGCCGAGCGTCAAGCTCAACAGGATGAGATCGAAATCCCTGCCCTCGGTTAGCGCCAAGGCGTTGCGAGCGGAGGCCGCAACCTCCACCTTATGGCGATCGCTCGCCAACACATCTTTGATGCGGCGAGCCGTCACTTCGACATCTTCGACCAAAAGGATGCGCGCCCCTTGCGCATCGGCGAGGGATGGCGGCCTGGCGTCGACGACGGCACCGATTTGTTGGCGGGTGGCCTCGCGCAGCCGCCATTCGTCCATCGTCATCTTCATTCGCACAAGCGAGCGGATGCGCGCGAACAAAGCCGTATCGTCGACGGGTTTGGTCAGGAAATCGTCCGCGCCGGCCTCCAGGCCCTTAACGCGATCTTCGATATCCGAAAGCGCGGTGACCATCACGACAGGAAGATGTTGAGTCGCGATGTCCGCGCGAATGCGCCTGCATACCTCGAATCCGTCCATTCCCGGCATCATCACGTCCAGCAGAACAAGGTCCGGCGGACTCTGGCGGATTTGCGCGAGCGCGGTAGGGCCGTCGGCGGCCGTGCTGACGTCGAAATATTCCGATGACAGCTTGGCTTCGAGCACCCCCACATTCGCAGGCACATCGTCAACGACGAGAATGCGTGCCGGCATCGGCGCTTACTCTAGTGGATCGAATCTAACACTTGGTGCCCGCGTCTGACGGCGGCGATGATTTTGTCCGGATCGGCGGTCCAAGTGAAGGGCCTGGGCGCGGCGTTGGTTTCGGCGAGGAAGCGGTTGATGGCAGCCTGGAGGTCGACGATCGAATG
>SHVT01000052.1 GCA_009694125.1 Rhodospirillaceae bacterium
GCCAGCGAAACCAAGGGCAAACCACCTGCCGCGGCGTCGCATTTGGGCTTTCAGCGCCTGAGCGCGGAGCGCACGCTGGTTATTTTCGACGCCGGCGCGCCACCGCCGCCGGGGCTCGATCGGAGAGCCCATGCCGGCACGCTCAGCTTTGAGATGAGCGTCGGCCGCGAACGCCTGATCGTCAATTGCGGTACACGCGCGGATTCGTCCGCGTGGCGGACGGCCCAGCGCGCCACCGCCGCCCACAGCACCGTCGTGGTTGCCAACACCAATTCGTCGGAGCTGCTCGCCGATGGCGGTCTCGGCCATCGGCCAGTGCACGTGGAGTGCCGCCGCGCCGAAGCCGATGAGAATATCTGGATCGAAGCAAGCCACGACGGGTACGGCACGCTCGGCGTCATCCACCATCGTCGGCTTTATCTTTCCGCCGCCGGCGATGACTTGCGCGGCGAGGATCGCCTGACCGGTCCCGCCGGACGGCCTTTCGCTCTCCGCTTCCACATCCATCCCGAAGTGCAGGTGTCGCTCGCGCAAAACAGCGCCATGGCGCTGTTGCGGCCACCGCGCGGGCCCGGCTGGCGCCTTCAGGTCGCGGGCGGGCGGATCGGGCTCGCGGAGAGCGTCTATTTGGGCAAGGCTGGCAAGCCCCGGCGTTGCGAGCAGATCGTCGTCGAGGGAACGATCGGAACCGACGGCGCCGCGGTGAAATGGGCCATCAAGCGCCTTCCGACGAAGGCTTGACCGCCGCGATTCATCCCGGAATTCCTCTACAGGAAATGCGGCGGGGCGCCTTGACGTTCATGCCATGAACGGGGTATCGTTCACGATCTGAACAAGGATACCCTTGGCGAAGTCACAGGCATCGACGGGCGCGGGCGATACCGAAATCACGCTCGGTTTGCTCAACGCCGTCGAAAAAAACAGCGATCTCACGCAGCGATCGGCATCCCGCGATCTTGGCATCGCGCTGGGACTGACGAACGCCTATCTGCGCCGGTGTGTGAGCAAGGGATTGATTAAGGTCCGGCAAATTCCCCGGAAGCGTTATGCGTATTATCTCACGCCCAGGGGATTCGCCGAAAAAAGCCGGCTGACCGCGGAATACCTGTCGTCGTCGTTCAATTTTTTTCGCAAGGCCCGCAGCCAGCTCTCGGAATTGTTCGGACTGTGCGAGCAACGAAACTGGCGCCGCATCGCCCTGTGGGGTTCGAGCGAGTTGGCGGAAATCGCCACCCTATGCGCGCGTGAACATGGCGTGGTCCTGGTCGGCATCCAGGATTCGAAGAGTAAGGCCGACACTTTCGCCGGGCTGAAGGTATCGAGGCTGCCGGGCCAGCTTGGCACGGTCGATGCCGTCATCCTCACCGAGACGCGATCACCGCAGGCCGCCTTTGACGAAGCCGCAGCAAATTTCGATCCAGAACGCATCCTGACTCCCAATCTGCTACGGCTCACGCACGGACGGAACCGCTGACATGCAGCGCTGGTACGTCGCCCATACGCAGCCGCGCGCCGAAGCCCAGGCCGAAATGCATTTGCGCCGCCAGGAATTCGCCGTCTACCTGCCCCGGCACAAGAAACAGCGCCGGCATGCGGGTCGCGCGGAAATTGTCGCCGCCCCCCTGTTTCCGGGCTATCTGTTCGTTGGCATCGACATGGAGCGGCAGCGGTGGCGTTCCATCGACTCCACCGTCGGCGTTCACCGGCTGGTATCGGGCGGTGACGGACCAATTCCCGTGCCGCCGGAGGTGATCGAGGCGATCCGGGCGCGCGAGGATGATTGCGGCTTCGTGGTCCTTGGCCGGGGGACAATTTTCGCGAAGGGCGATCGGATACGCGTGGTCACCGGGGCATTGAGCGATCAGATCGGGTTGTTTGACGACGGGTCCGATTCTCAGCGTGTTGTCGTCCTTCTGCAACTCCTTGGCCGCCCGGTGCGCGTGAGGCTTCCGCTCGACGCGGTGGCCGCCTGCGCCTAGGCGTCTCTGTCTCTGGCGCTCGCCCTCGGCGAGCCTAGTTTGCCGCGGCCTAGAGCGCGGTTGGTGTCGAGTTCCACTGGGTGAAGGCTTTCACCTGGACTGCGGTAGCTTTGCCGAGATCACAAGGTTTCCTTCCCAAAATGATCAGAGTTTTCATCGGTTATGACCCGCGCGAGGCGGCAGCCTTCAGCGTGCTGGTCCACAGCATACACAAACGGGCGACCCAGCCGGTTTGTGTGGTGCCTCTAATGTTGACCCAACTCGCCGGCTCACTCACGCGGCCGCGCGAGCCGTTGCAATCGTCGGATTTTTCGTTTTCCAGATTCCTTACGCCGCATCTTGTGGACTATCGCGGTTGGGCGATCTTCATGGATTGCGACATGATCATGCGCGAGGACATCGGCGCGTTGTGGCACCTCCGTGACGAACGTTTCGCCGTCATGGCGGTCAAACACAATCATGTCCCGTCCGAGACCAAGAAATTTCTCGATGAGCCGCAGTCCAAATACGGGAAGAAGAACTGGTCGAGTGTCATGCTGTTCAATTGCGACCGGTGTCGGGCGTTGACGCCGGCCTATGTCAATGCGGCAAACGGACTTAAACTCCACCAGTTTAAATGGCTCAAGGACGACTCACTGATCGGCGAGCTGCCGTCGAAATGGAACCACCTGGTCGGCGTGTCAGCGCCCCGACCCGATGCGGCGTTGGTCCACTACACAATCGGCGGACCCTATTTCGACGAATACCGGGATTGCGAATATTCGGCCGAGTGGTTCGCCGAACGCGACGACATGATGCGTTGCGACCAGCGCGCGACCTCTCCGGCGAAGCGGCGTTAGGTGCTGGCGGAGAACGCGGACACCCCGATGGCGGACGGCGCTGCTGCGTTCGCGCCGGCGCGCGCATCCCGGCGGCGTCTTGTTGTCTTCATGCTTTCGCCCCGAGTCATCGACTTCGACACCTATCTACCAACCGCGCTGGCGTTGAAGGAAGCCCGGCCGGACTGGCAAATCCGTTTTGTCACCTTCTCCGCCAAGAATTTCGATTTCATCCGGCGCAATTCGACGCTGATGCGCGGGCTCGAACGATGCGGCACGCTTCATTGTCTCGATGCCAAGACTGCGCCCAATACCCTGGTCCGATGGTGGCGAAGAATATCGGGATTCGGGCGCATCTGCGTTTGGGTGTTGCGATGGAAGCGGCCGATCCTATTCGCCGGGCGACAATTCAGCTCGGGCCCATACCCGGTCTGGTTCCTTTTGGCGCGGCTGCGCCGTGGCCGCGGCATCATCCTGGCGGGCGGGCGAGGAGTCGATGCCGGCATTCATCCTCATGTACAGCCACGCCTGATGGTGTCGGATTTGGGACCCAGCATGGTGCGACGGCTGTTCGGGCGGGATGCCGATGCGCTGATCCACTACCATGACCGGCAGACCCTTTATCTGAACGCTTTGAATCGATGGGGCACAGTTCAGCCGCTACCGAATTTGTGCATGGGCCTCCCGAACCAATTGGAAGCGTGGCGTCGCTTGGTGATCGCCGAAGCGGCGGCCGAGCGGGAGCGGTTGCGGGCGACGGGGCACCCAATTGGGGAGATCTACTGCTTCTTTGCGCCGAAGACGGCAAGCTCGGCCAATCTACGCACGCCCGATTCCGCAGAAAGGACTTTCCGCCAGATTCTAATGGCCCTTCGGCAACTCCGCCGGAAATCGACGATTCTCGTGCGACCGCATCCTCTCGCCGAAAATGCCGCCTACCTCTCCGATACTCTTGGCTGGCTTCACGATCCCCACATCGTTGTCAGCCTCGCCCATCCAGAGGTGCTGATCGCCCTGTCCAGGCGGGCGATCGTGAACGCACCGACCAATGTCGCATTCACGAGCCCCGAAGGACGTTTCATCGATTGCGCGGACTACCGGGAAGAGCACTACGACCGGCAGGGCGAGACGTCGCTCGGTCAGGGATATGGCACGATATTCGTCAACCCAGCGGCGCCAGATTTCGAAAGACGGCTGGAATCTGCATTAAGCGACGCGCCTTGGGAGGGTGGGAGCCTTTTCGTCGAGCGCGAGCGCCTGTTGGCGGCCCATCCGCCGCGCCTTGACAAGCTGATGTCGCTGTTGGGCGCCGAATGAGTTCGGCCACGGGATTCTCGCCAGATGTCGATGAGGCGACGGCGTCACGTCGATTCGCCAGCGTTGGGATTGAGGTGCGCGCGGTTTGGCGCGATCTCGCGCTCAAGCTGGCGGACCGCCTCAAGGAGCGGTACGGCTCCAAGATCCACCTTTACGTTCGCAGTCCGGAGGAACTCCGCGCCTTCCGAGAAATGAACGCCCACGGCCGCTGGGATTCCGTATCCAACAACAACGTTATTCCGGAAGCCATGCGCGCCACGGATCTGAACGAAACCGAGGTCATCGCCCGCGCCCAGGCGTTCGAGAAGCTGAGCGACACGACATTCAGCCTGATTGCTTGCATCCACCGGCATTTCGGACGCGGTTTCAGCCCCGGCAGTTTTCACTACCCGCGATCGAAGCACTATCGGGACGTCAGCTATATCCAGATGCTGCACGCGCATAGCGAGTTGCTCGATTTCTGGCGCCGCGAAATCGAGGGCAAGGGTCTGACCATCCTGCTTCAAGGCGACAAGGACGCTGCCGTGATGGCGCGCGCCCATGGCATTCTCTATCGTCGACTCGATACGAGCCGCTACAAAAACTACTGGTATTGGACGCCGACCGAGTACTACTTCAACCCAGCGGTCGAGCGCGCCTATCATGCCATGACATCATGGCCGGAATCGACAATAGAGCAGCCTTACAGCATGGCTGTCGCCAAGAAAACCTGGTTTACCGGCCACTCGCTCGCGACAAGTTTGCGCCGCGCCGCGGTAGCCGCGTTGAGCTACGGCTACTGGAAACTACGCGGCTATCAGAAAGCCCGGAGTTTCGATTTCGGCGAGTTCGTTTCTTTCCCGCTTCGGGAACACGCCGCCTATCGTCGCATGACAGGTTCACGCACCATCCGGCTTGCCGATCTTGCCGACCGACGCTTTGCATATTTCCCATTGCACAAGGAGCCGGAAACCAGTTTGCAACTCATGTCTCCGGAATACTTCAACCAACATGCCGCGATTCTCTCCATCGCCCGCGATCTACCGGCGGGTGTCGTTCTCGCGATCAAGGAAAATCTCTACACCCTCGGACGTCGGCCAACCGATTTCTACGATCAGATCGGTGATTTGAAGAATGTCGTCTTTCTCCATGTGGGCGAAAGCGGCATTGATTGCGCGCGACGGGCCGCATTTACGGTGACCATTACCGGGACCGCGGGATTTGAAGCCGCGGCACTCGGTCGGCCAGTCATTACGTTCGGCCGACACAATATGTATGCGATGGCCCCTCACGTCATGACGGTTATTGATGAGGCGCAAATCAAAGGGTTCATTCAGCGCGCGCTCTACGGTGTCGATGCCGAAAAGGCATGGAAGGATGGAAGCCGTTTCCTGGCTGCGGCTATCGCCTGTTCCTTCGATATGCACAATTTTGCTCTCAAGACCAAGGGTCAGACCGAGCCACTCTTGGACGCCGCCGTAAAGAACGCGTTTGGGGGCCTAATCGACAGCCTTGGCGAAAGCGACGTGAATGCCGTTCTCCAACAAGCCACCTGATTCTTACACATAGCGAGATGTTATCTGTACCCAAGGCTATCAATGAGTTCGCGAACGGGCCTCGCTCGGCGTACGCGTCGGGAAACTTCGTGGATCGAGGCGATCGGCCGTTGAACGTCGCCGAGTCCATCCGTGACTCCTAGCATGCTTTTCTCAGGCCGCGTCGTGCTTGTTACCGGCGCGGCTGGCACGGTCGGGCGAGCGCTTGTCACTCGGCTGCTCGGCCTCGGCGTGGGAGAGCTGCGCGCCCTCGACAACAATGAAAGCGAGCTGTTCTTTCTGGCCGAGACTCACAGGGCGGACCGGGTTGTTCCCCTCCTTGGCGACGTGCGTGACGGCGACAAGGTAGCCGACGCCTGCCGGGGAGTAGACATCGTCCTCCACGCCGCGGCATTGAAACATGTGCCGCTGTGCGAACGCAGCCCGCTCGAAGCCGTACAAACCAATATTCTGGGCGTGCAAAACGTAGTGGCCGCGGCCCGCGCGGCGAAGGTGGCAAGGGTCGTCTACACCTCTTCCGACAAGGCCGTGAACCCCACCAATGTGATGGGCGCATCGAAACTGATGGGCGAGCGATTGATGTCGGCTGCCGCCGTTTCACCCGACGGAACGCTATTCACGTCGACCCGCTTCGGCAATGTCCTGGGTTCGCGCGGTTCAGTCGTGCCGCTGTTCCGCGAACAAATTCGGCGCGGCGGAGCCGTCACGTTGACCGATCGCGCGATGACCCGGTTCATCATGACGTTGGACGAGGCCGTCGATCTAGTGTTGGGGGCCGGGGCGCTGGCCCGCGGGGGCGAGGTCTTCATCCCGAAGATGGCGACGATCGTCATCTCCGACCTCGCGCGTGTGATGATCGAGGAATTGGCGCCGGTTTTCGGTCATGACCCGAAGGCGATCCTTATCAAGGAAATCGGCTCACGCCCCGGAGAAAAGCTCTATGAGGAGTTGATGACCAGCGAGGAGACCCGGCGGTCAGTCGAGCTTGGCCGTCATTTTGCCGTGCTCCCGGCCCTGCGCGATCTCTATCGCGATGTGAACTTCAGCTATCCCGAAACTCTCCGCGAACAGGTGGAGCAGCCCTATACATCGGCCAACCACCCACCCATGGACCGCGACTCGCTGCGCGCCTATTTAAGGGATAGCGGCCTTCTGAGACCCGAGACCGCCGCATGAGAGTGCTCGTGCTCGGCGGCGACGGCTATCTCGGCTGGGCGACGGCCATGAACCTCGCCGCGCAGGGCCATGACGTGGCAGTGGCGGACAACTACTTGCGCCGGCGCAATTGCCGCGATCTCGATTGCCAGCCATTGGTTGGGGTTCCGGAAATGCCCGAGCGCGCCGCGATCTGGCGCGCGGCCGGTGGGCGCGGCATCGCCGTGCATGTCGGCGACGTCACCGACTACGCATTCCTACGGCGCCTGTTCGGGGAATTCGGTCCCGATTCCGTCGTTCACTATGCCGAGCAACCCTCGGCGCCTTTTTCGATGATGAGCCAGCCTCACGCCGCCGCGACCGTTCAAAACAATCTTCTGGCGACGCTCAACGTTGTATGGGCGGTTCGCGAAAAAGCACCCGGCTGCCACATCGTCAAGCTTGGCACGATGGGCGAATACGGGACGCCGAATATAGATATTGAGGAAGGGTATCTGGACGTCACCCACAACGGACGCGAACATCGCTTCCTCTATCCGAAAACGCCGGGATCGATCTATCACCTGACCAAGGTCCAGGACAGCGACTTGCTCTATCTGGCCGTGCGCGTTTGGAATATTGCCGTAACCGATTTGAACCAAGGGCCGGTCTACGGGATCGAGACGGAGGAACTGGCCGCCGACGAACGTCTCGCGCCGCTGTTCAACTACGACGACATCTTCGGCACCGTCTTGAACCGATTTGTCGTGCAGGCGGTAGCGGGCGAGCCGCTGACTGTGTATGGCAAGGGTGGTCAGACCCGTGGCTATCTCGACATTCGCGACACGCTCCAATGCGTCGCACTTGCTCTGCGCCAGCCGGCGAAGGTCGGCGAATTCCGTGTACTGAACCAATTCACCGAAACCTTCTCGGTGAACGAACTGGCGAACCGCGTTCAGCGAGCAGGCAAAGCCGCGGGGATCAAGGTAGCGATAAGGCCGGTCGACAACCCTAGGCGCGAGGCCGAAGAGCACTACTACAATCCCAAGAACACCGGGTTGCTGGATTTGGGATTGAAGCCCCATCCGCTCTCGGATGAACTGATTGTGGGCATGATCGATTTCGTGCGCCGTCACGGCAACGCCATACGCAAGGACTACATCCTACCGCGAGTGAAATGGGCATGAATTGGCTGATTACTGGCGGCTGCGGTTTCATTGGGTCGGCCCTGGTCGCGCGGCTGCATGGCGAGGGCGCTTCCATGCGGGTCGTCGACAATCTATCGACCGGTAAGCGCTCGGCATTGCCCGATGGCACCAACGCGGTCGACTCGGGCGGCAATGGTGCCGGGCCTGAATGGGCCGGTTGCCAAGTCATGATCGCCGACATACGCGACGCGGCGGCGGCCTTGCGCGCGGCCGATGGCGCAGATGTCATTGTCCATCTTGCTGCCAACGCCGGTGTGATGTCGTCCATCGCCGATCCGGCCTTCGACTGCGCCGTGAACGTGGTCGGCACGCTCAACTATCTGGAGGCAGCGCGCAAAAACCGCGTCGGGCGATTTGTCTTCGCATCGTCGGCCGCACCGCTGGGCGATCATGCCCCACCGCTGCACGAGAATCTGCCGCCCCGGCCGAAATCCCCCTATGGCGCGAGCAAACTATCGGGCGAGGGTTATTGCAGCGCCTATTTCCACACATTCGCCATTGAAACCGTGGCTCTGCGCTTCGGCAATGTCTACGGACCCGGATCGGCGCACAAGGACAGCGTCGTCGCCGCCTTTCTGAAGCGTGCCTTGGCCGGCAAACCTCTCGAGGTTTACGGCGACGGCGACCAAAGCCGCGATTTCGTCTTTGTCGACGATCTGATCGAGGCAATTTTTCGCGCGGCGACTCGCCCCGGAATCGGCGGCGAAGTCATCCAAATCGCCACCCAAACCGAAAGCACGGTCAACGAGCTCGCCGCTTTGATCACCGAAGTTGTTCGCCACGGCACCGGTCGGACAATCGGTTTAAAGCACCATCCGGAGCGTGCCGGCGAGGTCCGCCGCAGCTTCGCCGACATATCCAAAGCGGCTCGATTGCTTGATTTCATGCCGCGAATCGCACTCGAAGAAGGCGTGCGCCGCACCTTCGACTATTTCAGGCAAGCGGGCGAAGTCGGCTACAGTGGGACACATCATGGCCAAGTATGAAGAAATCAACGGCTTCGCCCGCAAGATCAACGCGGCGCTCGAATGGGCCAAGCGCGGCTTCGATCTCAATTTCTTCATCTATCGGGCCAAATGGGGATTCGTCGCGAAATACGATCATGTGACGCCGTTCCCCTTGCATCTCGACATCGAGGTGACCGAGGCCTGCAATCTGCGCTGCATCATGTGCGTTCATGGCACGACCGGGGTTCCGATCACCGGTCGCATGGACATGTCCTTCGCCAAATCGACCATCGATCAGGCCGCCGCGGGGGGAACGAAATCGATCAAGTTCAATTGGCGCGGCGAGCCGGCCTTGCACACCGGGCTCGAGGACCTCGTCGCTTACGCCAAGAAGAAGGGAATCCTCGAGGTCCAGATTAACACCAACGGCATCCCCTACACGGAAAAGCGCATCGGGAAGCTGATCGACGCCGGGCTCGACCGCATCATCTTTTCCATGGACGGGGCGACCAAGGAGACCTACGAGAAAGTTCGGGTCGGCTCGGATTACGACCGCCTGACCGCCAACATCCGCAAATTCCACGAAGTTCGCGAGGCCAAGGGCCGCGTCAAGCCCTTCATCCGCATTCAGATGGTGCGCATGAAGGAAAACCAGACCGAGGTCGATCGTTTTCTTGAAATGTGGAAGGAGATCGCGGACGACATCGCGGTCAAGGATGTCAGCGACCGCGGCCAAGGCAACGCCTTTTACAGCGGCGACCAGATCGCCGTCGGACGCAAGCGGTGCAACCAGCCATGGCAGCGCATGATCGTCGCCCGCGACGGCAAGGTCTTCCCTTGCTGTTCGGATTGGGAGCGCACCTACACCATCGGCGATGCGACGAAGGTGCCGCTCAAAGACATCTGGAAGGGCGAACGTATGGAGACGCTGCGCGACTGGAATCGCAGCGGCCGTCTGGACGAATTCGACCCCTGCAAGGGCTGCTTCGTTATGACGTCCTATGAATGGCGGAAGATGAGCCCAACCGAGTTGGCCGAACGCGAACGGCTGGCAAAGGAATCGGAGTCCGCGCCGGGCCGCTTCATTCGCGCCGATGTCGATCACCACGAACATCACGCCGATAAGGCCGAAGAACAGCGGCGCCACGACGCGACCGCGATATAGCCAGTGTTGCAATCGGCCCCTTCAACCAAAGTTGGATCGGCGTGAACGTTCCCTATATCGTTGCCGAGATCGCCTCGGCTCACGAAGGCGACCCCGCGCGGGCACGGCGATTGTTCGAACTGGCCGCGGGAACCGGAGCTGACGCGGTCAAATTCCAGATCTTCCGCCGCGACGCGCTGATCTCGCGTTTCCATCCGAAATTCGAGTCCTTTGGACAAATCGAAATCGCGGCCGAAACATGGCGAAAAATTCTTGCGGAATATCGCGGTGCATCGATCTCAATTTGGGTTGAGGCCTTCGATGAGCCTAGCTTGGACCTGGCCGAAAGCAGCGGCAGTGTCAGCGGCTACAAGCTTCCAACCTCGGATATCGCGAACCTTCGCTTCCTTGCGGCGGCGGCGCGCACGGGCAAGCCCCTGCACCTTGCCGTCGGCGGCGCCACGGACGCAGAGATTGACGCGGCGCTGGGTGTCATTCGTCCCCTCACCCAGGCGCGCGTCACGCTCATGCACGGATTTCAGAGCTATCCCACGCGGATAGAGGACATGAAGCTCGCGCGACTTCCGGCGTTGAAGCAGCGTTTCGGGTTGCCGGTCGGATTTGCCGATCACACCGACGCATCGGCCCGCGAACAAGCCCGAACCCTGCCGGCGATGGCGCTCGCGGCCGGAGCGGAGGTCATTGAAAAACACGTGACGGACGATCGGTCGAGGAAGGGTCGCGACCATTTCTCGGCGCTCGAGCCCGCCGAGTTCGCCGACTTCGCGAGGTTCCTGCGCCTCGTCGGGACATCCCTCGGCGATGGCGGCGACGCACTCTCGCCCGCGGAGACGAAGTATCGCTACGAGATGAAACGGCAAGCTGTCGCCGCGGGTTCATTACCCAGGGACCACCACCTCACCGCCAAAGACGTGGTCTTTAAGCGCACCAATCGTGCCGGGCTAAGCGAGTCAGACGTTGAACGGCTCGCGGGACGGCTGCTGGCGGCGTCCAAGCAGCCTGACGAGCCGATCCTGGTGGAGGATCTCCCATGATCCCGCATAGCGGAACGCTGGCCCTGGTTGCGGTGCGGCTAAAATCCTCAAGGCTTCCCAGGAAGGCCATGGCCGACCTCGCGGGCAAACCATTGATTCTTCGACTTCACGAACGTGTCTCGCAGGCGAGGCTTTCGGAGGATGTCGTCTGGTGTACATCGACGAACCCGGACGACGATCCGCTTGAGGAACTGGCTGGGACGATCGGCGCGCGCGTCTACCGTGGCGACGAACTCGACGTGATGTCGCGCTTCATTGAGGTGGCTTGGAGTCGAGCCACCCACACAATCGTCCGGATTACGGGTGACAATCCGCTGACCGATCCGGAAATCATGGACCAGTTGCTGGCGGCCCATGAAGCGGCCGGCGCCGATTATACCTACACGGAGGATCCGCCGCGCGGCACCCGATGCGAAGTCATGTCGCTGAAGGCCCTCGAACGCTGCCATGATCTCGCCGAAGACCCCAAGGCCAGCGAGTACATGACTTTGATGATTCGCCGGCCTGATCGATTCAATGTCTGCAAATTCGCCGTCGCCGACCCCGCGCTGAAGCGGCCAGAACTGCGGTTGACGATCGACACGCCGCAGGACCTTGCCGTCGTCCGCGCGGTCTATGAAGCCTTCGGAGGCGATCCCCCGCGGCTCAAGGAAATTATTGCCTGGCTTGACGCCCATCCGGAAATCGTCGCGCTGAACAGCCAAGTACCGGCGATGGAGATCGACTCGTCGATCAACGTCAGGCTACGCGGAGACAGAGAATAGTGCCTACTCCCGTCAGCATCATCGTCACTGCGCACAACTACGCGAAGTACTTGCCGCGCGCGCTCGACAGCGCGCTCAGCCAGAATTACGCGGCGGTCGAAGTCGTCGTCGTCGACGATGGGTCGACCGATGAAACGCCTCAAATTCTCCTTCGTTACGAGGGAAGACCCGGATTGAAGATCGTCCGCACTGCCGGGATCGGCCTGGCCGCCGCCTGCAATCGCGGGATCGCCGCATCGACGGGCGAATACATTGTGCGACTCGACGCTGATGACTGGTACGACGAAAACCTGGCTCTGGTGCTGGCGACCTATCTCGATCGTCACCCCGATATTGGACTTGTCTTCTGCGACCTCGTCGCCGTTGATTCGCATGGCGACATCATCGAGCGCGTACGACACTACCGTGTGAATGAAGAGGTGGAGCTGCTCGATCGCTCCGCGCCGGCCGCCGGCGCCATGTATCGCCGCCCCTGTTTCGACGCGATCGGCGGCTACAATGAGTCCATTCGCTACCAAGAAGACTATGACTTCTGGATCAAGTTCATCGAAAAGTTCCAAGTTCGGAATGTATCGTTGCCGCTCTACTTCCGCCGCGAGCACGGCAAGAGCATGTCTCGAAACTGGGAAGGGCGGATGGAAACGCGGCGGGCGGTCAAACACCGCTTCGTCGCAGAACATCGCGAACGCTTCCAACGGCGGGTCCTCGCCGTCCTTCCGGCGAGGGCCGACCGGTTCAATGGATCGAAGCTGCCCTTGCTATCCCTCGAGAACGGCAACCTGCTGGCCCGCTGCATCGATAAGCTCCGCGGCGTCGAAATGATCGAGCGCATTGTTGTCTCGACCGACGATGCCGAGGTCGCGGATGCAGCGCGGGCGGCCGGCGCCGAGGCTCCCTTCCTGCGTAGCAAGGCGCTGAACAGTCCGGCCATCGCGTTCGAGGCGGTCTTGACCGACCTGTTGCACCGCCTTCAGGCCGACGATGGATATCAGTCGGATCTCGTCCTGATCATCCATCCCACATCACCCTTCATTCGCCGCGACCATGTCGTAGAGGCGCTGGATACCCTACTACTCTACGATACCGATTCGGTCGTCGCGGTCGTGGAAGACCTCACCTATCACTGGAAAGTCGGGCGATTCGGACTCATGCCGGTCGGCTACCAGAAAAGAGTCGTGCGCCAGGATCGCGACGTCATCTACCGCGAGGCTGGCGGGCTGTACGCATTAAAGGCTGAAAATCTGATCTCGGGCAGCGATTTGTTCGGCCGCGCCGTCGGGCATATCGAGTTGGCGCCCTATGATGCGCTGCGCATCGCCACGCCCTTCGACTACTGGACGGCGCAACACATGACCCGTGGCGCCGATTCATGGCAGGGCGCCGGTTCCGCCCCTCACGGGGTCGCGACCTAGGATGATCATCGGCCGCACCGACCTGGGCCGCCACGTCTATGTCGTCGCCGAGATCGGCGGCAACCACAATGGCGATTCGACGGTCGCGCTGCGACTCGTGGAGGAAGCGGCTGGCGCTGGCGCTGATGCCGTCAAATTTCAGACCTATGACGCCGGGTCTCTGATTCACCCAAATGCCGCGCCGATGCCGATGGCCGGAAGCGCCTATAGATCCCAGTTCGAACGATTCAAATCTTTGGAGCTTCCCCCCGAGACCTATGATCGAATTATCGACCGTTGCGCGGGCCTCGGAATCGACTTCCTGACGACACCATTCGCCCTCGACATCCTTGACGCAATGGCGCCACGCATGCCGGCAATCAAGATCGCTTCAGGCGATCTCACGTTCCACCAATTGATCCGTGCCGGGGCCGCGACCGGCAAGCCGGTGCTGCTGTCCACGGGGATGTCCACGCTTGACGAAGTCGCCGTGGCCGCAGCTTTGGTTCCGGCCGAACGGCTTGTGCTGCTGCACTGCGTGTCGCTTTATCCGTTGCCCGACGAGGACGCCAATCTGCTCGCGCTTAAGACCATGCGCGCCCGGTTCCCCGATGTCACGCTGGGCTACTCCGACCACACGATCGGCGCCGAGGCACCCATCGTGGCCGTGGCGTTGGGGGCACGGGTGATCGAGAAGCACTTCACGCTGGACAGCAATCAGCGCCCCGGCGATCACCCGCTGTCGCTTGATCCCGTCGGTATGGCGGGATTGGTAACCTCGATCCGCCGCATTGAACGGATGTTAGGCAACGGACAAAAGATCCCGGCGCCGGGCGAGGACGCCATGCGCCGGCGCATGCGCCGCGGGCTTTACGCTGCACGCGACCTCGATGCCGGCCACAGGATCGCCGAAACTGACATCAAGATCATTCGTCCGGAGGGACCGCTGTCCCCAGCTGATGCGCCTCATCTTTCCGGCCGCAGGCTTCGGCGGCGCATCGCGGCGTTCGAGGCGCTCACGCCCGAGGCAATCGAGTGATCTGCCGCCCCTTGGCCATTGGCAGGCGTCCCAGCGATAAACACCGGATGGAACCATGCGCAAGATTCTGAAGAGAATATTGGTGGCACTCGGGCTGTTCCCGATCGTCCTGGCCTTCCTCAATAGAGTCAAAAAGCCGTTCCGGCGCACCGTGAATAAGTGGCTGTTGTGGACGACAAGGCTTCGGGGCGGCAGCTACACCGATTTCTACGAGCGGATGATGGACCGCCGCGCCCGCGGCGCCTGGACGG
>SHVT01000053.1 GCA_009694125.1 Rhodospirillaceae bacterium
TTGTAGCGCTCGAACGAGTCTTCAAACCGGATCACAAAAGCCTCCCATAGCATCGTCGTCCGTCGCATTCGCCTGCCCTCCAGAACAGGGGCGAACATGCCGGACAACTCACGCGCTACAAAAGGCGGACAACTCGTGCGTCAACGACACCAAGTGTCGCGCGCTTTGACGCCGATGAATGCCTGGTTTAACATGACATGTCGAAAAAACAAGGCTTTAGCCCGGTTTTCGTCGAGAGAGGCGCCGCACCCCCGTGACCGACCCACGCCTGCGTGTGACCGAAGAGGAGGTTCTGAACCTTCATGCCTCCGGCCGCCCGGGCAAGTTTGAAATCAGCCCGACGAAACCGTTGACCACCCAGCGCGACCTGTCACTGGTCTATTCGCCGGGCGTGGCCTGGCCCTGCCTGCGGATCGCCGAGGACCCCGACCTCGTCTACGACTACACGACCAAAGGCAACACAGTCGCTGTCATCTCCAACGGCACCGCCGTTCTCGGCCTGGGCGATTTGGGCGCGGCCGCCGCCAAGCCGGTCATGGAGGGCAAGGCGGTGCTGTTCAAACGTTTCGCCGACATCGACGGCATCGATCTGGAAATCGACACCAAGGACGTCGATGAGTTCGTCAATTGCGTGCGTTTCCTCGGCACCAGCTTTGGCGGCATCAATCTCGAGGACATCCGCGCGCCCGAATGTTTCATCATCGAGCAGCGTCTGCGCGATTTGCTCGATATTCCCGTCTTCCATGACGACCAGCACGGCACGGCGATCGTCACCGCCGCCGGCATGATCAATGCCTTGGACCTGACCGGCCGCGACATTGGGAAAATTCGCGTCGTCGTCAACGGCGCCGGAGCCGCCGCCATCGCCTGCATCGAGCTGCTCAAGGCCATGGGACTGCCGCACGGCAACGCCATCCTTTGCGATACCAAGGGCGTCATCTATCAGGGCCGCACCGGCGGCATGAACCAGTGGAAATCGGCTCATGCCGTACCCACCAAGGCGAGGACGCTGCACCAAGCGATGGAAGGCGCGGATGTCTTCCTCGGCCTGTCGGCGAAAGGCGCCGTGACCCAGGACATGGTCAGGAGCATGGCCGCCCGGCCCGTGCTGTTTGCCATGGCCAACCCCGACCCCGAGATCACGCCGGAGGAAGTCAAGGCCGTTTGCCCGGATGCGATCATCGCCACTGGCCGCTCCGACTATCCCAATCAGGTCAACAACGTCCTCGGCTTTCCTTACATCTTTCGCGGCGCCCTCGATGTGCGAGCCCGCACCATCAACGACGCGATGAAGGTGGCGGCAGTAAAAGCCATTGCCGCGCTGGCCCGCGAGGATGTGCCCGACGAAATCGACGACGCCTATGCCGGCACCCGCCTGCGTTATGGCCCCGACTACATCATTCCCGTGCCCTTCGATCCACGCCTGATTTCGGTGGTGCCGCCGGCGGTGGCCAAGGCCGCCATGGACAGCGGCGTCGCCCGGCGCCCGATCGCGGACATGGGCACGTACCGCAAGCGCCTGGGGCGTTTGCGCGATCTCACCGCCGCCAGCCTCGACGCCATCTTCGAGACCGTCCGCGCCAACCCCCGCCGGGTGGTGTTCGCCGAAGGTGAAGAAGAACGCGTCATCCGCGCCGCCGTCATCTTCCGCAATGGCGGCTTCGGCCAGCCCGTGTTGATCGGGCGCAGCGAACGCATCGCCGAAACGATGAAGCGAATCGGGCTTGGCGAGGCGACGGGCCTCGAAATTCACAACGCCGCCCTATCGAAGGACAACGAGCGCTACACCGAATTCCTCTACCAGCGCCTGCAGCGGCAGGGTTTCCTGAAACGCGATTGCCAGCGCATGGTCAATCAGGACAGAAACGTTTTCGCCGCTCTCATCGTCGCGTGCGGCGATGCCGATGCCCTGATCACCGGAACCACGCGCAGCTATCTGGTCTCGCTGGATGAAATCCGGCGCGTGCTTCCGGCGAAAGTGGGGAAGCTCGTTTTCGGCCTGACCATCGTTCTGGCCCGCGGGCGTACCGTTTTTCTGGCCGATACCACGGTGCATGAACTGCCGACGCCGGAGCAGATGGCCGACATCGCCGTCGCCGCCGCCGCCAAGGCCCGCCAGCTGGGCCACGAACCCCGCGTCGCGTTCCTGTCTTTTTCCAATTTCGGCAACCCGATGTGGGAAAAGGCGCAATTCGTGCGCGACGCCGCGCATCTCCTTGCCGAACGCGGGGTCGATTTCGAATTCGACGGCGACATTTCGGCCGCGGTCGCGCTCGACCGCGATTTGATGCGTTCGCTTTATCCCTTCTGCCGCCTTTCCGGTCCGGCCAACGTTCTCATCATGCCCGGGCTGCATTCAGCGAACATCGGCTATCAACTGGTCCAGAAGCTTGGCGGCGCCACCGTCGTGGGGCCGCTGCTGATCGGCCTGTCCAAACCCGCGCAGATCGTGCCGATGGGGGCGACCGTGACCGACCTCGTCAATCTGGCGGCGCTGGCGGCGCACGAATCGCTGCGTTAGCCTGGCGGCTCAAAGCGGCAGTTCAAAACTCGATCGGGTCCCGATCGAATCGCGGTTTTTCTTTAGCCACCGTGTTGCCGCCTTGCGGCCCTCGTCGCGGAGATGGGTGAGGAAGGCCCAATCGGCGTTGAGCTTGCTGGCGAGGCCAAGCCCCGCCATCAGGGGTTCGTTGCCGACCAAATGAATGCGAACCTGCCGTAGGTGCCGGCGTGTTTTCACGCCCTCCTTGGCCATCGAGCTGACCAGTTCGATGGCGCGCAACTCACGCAGCAAGGTGGCGTTGAAGCTGATTTCATTGACCCGATCGAGGATCGCGCGGGCGTCGGCTGGCGGTTCCTGGCGCCGAAACGGGTTGATCTGCACGATCACCACGTCGCCGCAGCCGCAGCCGTCGATCAGCGGGAAAATGGCGGGATTTCCCATGTAACCGCCATCCCAATAATGCTCGGCGCCGATCTTCACCGCCCGGAACATGAAGGGCAGGCAGGCCGAAGCCAGCAGCGCGTCCACCGTCACTTCCTTGGCGGTGAAAACCTTGAGGTCGCCCGAAAGGACATTGGTGGCGCAGATGAACAGCTTTACCGGCGACCGCGCGCGCAACGCTTCGAATCGGCAGATTTCATGCAGCAGGTCGCGCAGCGGATTGAAGTCCAACGGGTTGGCGTCTTGGGGCGAGATCAGCCGGCTGAACAGATCGAAGGCCACATAGCCCGGCGAGAGATCCGTGTTCCAACCGCCTTTCATCCAATCGAAGACAGATGCGACTTCGCTCAGGCGCCGCCAAAACTCGTCCAGGGCCTTGCGCGCGCCCGGCCGGCCGCCGTCCATCAGACCGGCGGCGAGCACCGCGGCGTTGATGGCGCCCGCGCTGGTTCCGGAGATCCCCTCGATGTCGAAGCCGTCATCCTCGAGCAAGCGATCGAGCACGCCCCAGGTGAAGGCCCCATGTGAACCGCCGCCCTGGAGCGCGAGGTTGACCGTCTTTCTTTCATGCGTGGATGTCTGCGCCATTGACGCCTGCCTTCGCGGGTTGTTGAACCGCGGGCTTGACCGCGGATGCCCAAAGCACCTCTTATTCTGCCATGTCCGAGCCGCGCCTACCCTGGGACCGATTGACGATATTCTCACTCGCGCTGGTGGCGCCGGCGGCGTTGGCGTTTGCCGTGTTGGCGGCGACCGACGCGCTTTCCGGCGCGATCGCGTTTCTCAGCGTGCTGGCGATCGCGCTCCTGGTCGCGGTGATGGTGCGCCCCCATCTCGAGGCCATGGAAAGATTGCGACTCTACATGGACAACCTCGCCGAAGGCGCCGATGAACCGCAGCCGCGGTTTCCGCCAGCCGCCGCCATCGGCGCGTTTTCCGCGGCCTTGGCACGTCTGGGGCGCGCGCTGGAGCGGCTGCGGAGCGAAAAAGCCGTCAGGCGCGAAGCCGAATCGGCGGTCATCGACGTACTGCCCGATCCCTTTCTGTTGATCGACGCCCACGAACGGATCGTTCAGGCCAATCGCGCCGCCCACGCCCTGTTCGGGCGAACCATCGTCGGCAGGGACCTCGCCGCGGTGTTGCGCGACCCCGCGATCCTGGCGGCGGTCGAGCTTGCCATCGCTGGCGGCGACAGCCGGGACATCGATGTGACCCTGACCGGCCAAGTGCCGCGCGAATTCAGCGCCCGCGTCGAGACCTTGCGCCCGGCGGCGGCGGAGGCCAAGGCCGCGATCTGCCTGCGCGACCTGACCATGATCCGGCGATCCGAACGCATGCGCGCGGATTTCGTGGCCAATGTCAGCCACGAGCTCCGCACGCCGCTCACCTCGCTCCTCGGCTTCACCGAAACGCTGCGCGGCCCGGCCCGCGACGACATTGAGGCGCATGATCGTTTCCTGACCATCATGCATGCCCAAGCCAGCCGCATGAGCCGGCTGGTCGCCGATCTGTTGTCCCTGTCACGCATCGAATTGGAGGAGCACACGCCGGCCGAGGGGCTCGTCGAGCTGGGTGCGGCCGTGCGCGGCGTCATCGACGCGCTGGCGCCGCAGGCCGAGGCAAAGGAAATGGCGCTCGACTTCCACGCCGCCGACGGCCTGAAGCCGGTCCCCGGCGATGCCGATCAATTGGCCCAGGTCTTCCAGAACCTGATCGCCAACGCCATTCAATACGGCCGGCCGGGGACTCCCGTCCGCATCCGCGCCGCACCCACGCCCGACGGCCAAAATGTCGAGGTCACCGTCGCCGACGAAGGCGACGGCATCGCGCGTGAACATTTGCCGCGCCTGACCGAACGTTTCTACCGGGTCGATGCCGGCCGTTCACGGGCCTTGGGCGGAACCGGGCTCGGCCTGGCTATCGTCAAACACATCCTCAACCGCCACCGGGGCAAACTCGACGTGGACAGCGAGCTGGGCCGCGGAAGTACCTTTAAGGTCAGGCTGCCGGCCATGACGGCGTGAGGCCGGCCAGCGGGTGTCGGAGCCGGGTGGACGTGCGTCATAAAACTGTCACGGAACCGTAGTAAATCATTTGCGGTGCGATCCTAGCTTGGGGGTTGGAAGCGCCTTGCGGCCCGTCCGGCGCAGCCGGCGCGTCCTCGCGCCCTCAACAGATCGGAGAGTCGTCATGAACCACAAATCCGCACTGGCCGCGTTTGCCGTGATGCTGACCGCGCCCTTTGCCGTCGCCGCGCAAACCGTCAACCTCGACCCGGCCCTGCCCGACTACAAACAAGTCAGCGGCGTGTCCGGCAGCATCAAGTCGATCGGCTCCGACACGCTCAACAATCTGATGACGTTGTGGGCCGAAGGCTTCAAGGCCATGTACCCCAACGTCAAGATCGAGATCGAAGGCAAGGGATCGGGAACCGCGCCGCCGGCCCTGGTTGCCGGCACCGCCCAATTCGGGCCGATGTCGCGCCCGATGCGCGCCACCGAAGCCGACGAATTCGAGAGGAAATTCGGCTACAAGCCGGTGGCGATGCGCACTGCCGTCGATGCGCTGGCGGTGTTTGTCCACAAGGACAACCCACTGCAATGCCTGTCCCTGCAACAGGTCGATGCGATCTTCTCCAAGACCCGCAAGGGCGGCCTCGACAAGGACATCAAGACCTGGGGCGATATCGGCATGACCGGCGAATGGGCGGCGCGGCCGATCTCCCTCTATGGCCGCAATTCCGCGTCCGGCACCTATGGCTATTTCAAGGAAGAAGCGCTAGCCAATGGCGACTATAAGGACAGCGTGAAGGAACAGCCCGGCTCCTCGGCCGTGGTTCAGGGCATCGCTTCCGACAAATTCGCTATCGGCTATTCCGGCATCGGCTACAAGACCGCCGATGTCCGCGCCGTGGCGATTTCCCGCAAGACCGGCGACACCTGCATCGAGGCCAACGTCGACAACGCCTATAGCGGCGACTACGCCATCGCCCGTTTCATGTACGTCTATTTCAACAAGAACCCGAACCAGCCGCTCGATCCGGCCCGCGCCGAGTTCATCAAATTCGTGCTGTCCAAGCAAGGTCAGCAGGGTGTGATCAAGGACGGCTACTTTCCGGTCACCGCGCCTCTGGTGAGGAACGATCTCAAGATACTCGGTTTGATGATGTAAGCCTGCCGGCGGAGGATGGGCCCAGGCCCCTCCTCCACAATTGTTAGGCGGGCCCTGCCGGACGAACGGACCCACATGCAAGCACCCGCCACGCCGAAAACCCAAACAGCGCCGTTACGGCCAAAGACTCGCGTCACGCGGCGCTCGGTATTGATCGCCGACCGCGCCGCCGACTGGACGATTCGAATCGGCGGTCTGGCGATCATCCTCGCGGTGTTCGGTATCATGATCTTTCTGATCCACGTCGCGATACCGCTGTTTCTCGGCGCCTCCGTCACCGGCCATATCCAGCGCGACATTCCCAATGGGGCCGGCAATCCACGTTTCGTCGCGGTCGATGAATACAATACCGTCGGCGTCCTGATCGGCGACGATGGCCGCGTCTCGGCCTTTCATCTACCGACGGGCGCGGCCCTTGCCGTCAACAATCTCGACTTCGGCGGCGGCGTGGCCACGGCGGCGTCGCGCACGCTTGACTGGCGCGACATGGCCTTTGGCTTCGCCGACGGCCATGTGCGCTTCGCGCGCCTCGACCCGACGGCCGGCGTCATCGCCGGCGATTCCCTGCCGCCGGGACTGACGCGGCTGGCAAACGGAGATTCGACCGACGGCAGGGTGGTCTATGCCGCGGCGCCGGGCGGCCAATACCGCCGGATCGGTGTCGTCGTCGCGACCGATGCGGCACAGCCGGTCGCCGAGGGCGCCGCCATCGTGGCGATAGACTACCGTGTCGGCGGCACGATCGAACGTCCGAGCCGGGCGTTCATCACCGTCGATTCCAAGGGCGTCGTGCGGCTGAGCAGCGCCGAAACGCGGATGAACCTGCTCACGGGCGCGGCGCGCACGACGCTAACGACGGCGACCCTGCCGCCCCTGCCCGCGGGAACACAGGTGGCGCGGGTTCTTTTCACCGCGAACGCCGATCAGGCCTACGTCGCCGATGCGGGCGGCACCGTCTACCGCTACGACACGCGGAACCTGAACGCGCCGGTGTTGGCGGAGACGGTCGATCTGCTGCCGCGCGATGCCCGGCTTTCCGCTTTCGGATTCCTTATCGGCGAGCAGTCGCTGATGGTGGCCGGGACCGACGGCTCGGTCGGCGGCTATTTTCGCCTCCAGCGCGAGGGCGCCTCGACCGGCGACGGCTATAAATTGATCCGGGCCCACGATCTGGCGCCCCATGCCACTGCCGTCACCGGGTTCGGAGCGAGCCAGCGCGGCAAGATGTTCGTCACCGGCACCGCCGACGGTCTGTGGATCCGGCATGGCACCAGCGAGCAGACCCTGCTCAAACTGAGCCACGCCGAGAGCGCGGGCGGCCGCCATGTCCTGCTCAGCCCGCGCGACGACGGTGTCTTTGCCTTTGGCGGCGACGGCAAGGTCGATTTCTGGCGTGTCAGCATCCCCCATCCCGAAACCACGTTGCAAACGATCTTCGGGAAGGTCTGGTACGAGGGTTATGCGGAGCCCGGCTATACCTGGCAATCATCCGCCGGGACCGACAGTTTCGAGGCCAAGCTTTCCCTGATCCCCCTGATCTTCGGCACGATCAAGGGCACGGTTTATGCTCTCTTGTTCGCGGTGCCGGTGGCGCTTCTTGCGGCGATCTACACGTCCGAATTCCTGCATTACCGCGCCCGCGCCTTGATTAAGCCGGCCATGGAAATGATGGCCTCGCTGCCCTCCGTGGTGCTCGGTTTCATCGCCGCGCTGATCCTGGCGCCGATCGTCGAGACGTGGATCGCGGCGGTGATTCTCGCGGTCGTCGCGGTGCCGCTGTCCCTGCTGGTCGCGGCGCATCTGTGGCAGATCCTGCCCATCGATTGGGCGCTGCGACTGGACGGCGCGCCAAAGCTCGTCATGATATTCGTGACCGTCGCTTTGGGCGTCTATCTCGCCGCCCTGCTCGGTCCGGTATTCGAATACGCTTTTTTCTCCGGCGACTTCCGGGCCTGGGTGAACGGCAGCACCGGACGGGCAACGCCCTTCTTGTTCATTCTGGTCTTTCCCGTGTCTTTCTTGGTCGCGCAATTGGCCACCGAGCGGCTCGATCTGCCCTGGCTGCGCGCCATCGCCGACCGCACCCGCAAAGATGGGGCGTTCGCCATGCTGCGCTGGCTGGTTCTGCTGACGGGGTCGGCGGCGATCGCCTATGGCATCGCGGAAATCCTGGCGGCGCTTGGCGCCGATCTGCGCGGCGGCGTTGTTGGCACCTATGTTCAGCGCAACACCCTGATCGTGGCCTTCGCCATGGGGTTCGCCGTCATCCCGATCATCTACACGATCGCCGAAGACGCACTCAATTCCGTACCCGAACATTTGCGGGCGGCGAGCCTGGCCTGCGGCGCCACACCGTGGCAGACGGCGACGCGCGTGATCCTGCCCACCGCGATGAGCGGCGTGTTCGCCGGCATCATGGTTGGCATGGGCCGCGCCGTCGGCGAAACCATGATTGTGGTGATGGCGGCCGGCAACACACCCATCCTCGATTGGAACGTCTTCAACGGGCTGCGCGCCTTGTCCGCCAATATCGCCGTCGAGCTGCCGGAATCGGTGAAGGACGGCACGCTCTATCGCACGCTGTTCCTGGCCGCGCTGACTTTGTTTGTGATGACCTTCGTCATCAACACGGCCGCGGAAATGATCCGCCAGCGTTTCCGCAAGCGCGCCTTTCAGCTTTAAGGGCCGATGTCCATGCCGCCCGATTCCGGTCTCGCCCTCACCCCAACCGCCGCGCCGCGCGGCGCGAGCCGGCCGACCGACCTTCTCGCGCGGGGCGAGCCGTTCTTGTGGGGTCTCGGCGGCGCGTTGGGCTTCGGCGTGATGATGATCGCCGGTTTCCTGCTGCTTGTCCTGTGGAACGGAATCGCCACGTTCTACCCGCGGCCGATCCACGTCGTGACCCTGGTCAATGGCGATGTCCTCGCCGGCGAACCCACGCGCACGGAGAGTTTTCGCCCGCCCGCGGCCGAAGTCGCCGCCCTGCCGCCGTCGACGCAGGTAACGGTCGCCACCAAGCTCGGCTTCGCCGACCGCACCCTCTACCGCACCGGCAATTTCGATCTCTATGGCGACGATTTCCGTTGGGTGACCGACTACGCGATCGCCAGGATCACAACCCCACCCGATCTTTATCTGTTCGAACGGCTGGAGTGGGGACCTTTTATCGGTCGCATCAAATCGGTCGACCTGGCGGGCGCGACCTTCGACGCCGGCGGAATTCCGCTCGAGCGCCTGGCCGTCGCGCATGACGAGGCGCGGCGCCGCTGGCGGCAGATTCGGGAGATCGAACACGACGAGATCGGCCGCGTTAACCAGCAGATCGAATCCGAGAGGCTCGCATTGCGCAAGATGGAACTGGGGGCCGGAGCGCACACACCTGAATATACCGACGCGGCAGGGCGGACGGAGGCCCGCGTCGCCGCGATGACCCGCGAATACGAGGGCCTCGCGGCCAGGGCTGCCGCCCTGAAAGCCGAGAATGCGCGTTACACGATCGCGCTCGCCGACATCAAAGGGCGCGAAAAATTGCTGCCGCTGGCCGAAATCATGCGCTTTTATCCCGCCAACGACTTGTCGATCTTCGGCAAACTCGGCGTCTATGTCTCGCGGTGGGGCGAGTTCTTGACCGCCGAACCGCGCGAGGCCAATACCGAAGGCGGCGTGTTTCCGGCCATCTTCGGCACCTTCGCCATGACCCTGCTGATGGTGATCGCGGTGGCGCCGTTCGGCGTGATAACGGCGCTCTACCTGCGCGAATACGCGACGCAGGGGCGTCTGGTTTCCGTCGTCCGCATCTCGGTCAACAATCTGGCCGGCGTCCCGTCAATCGTCTATGGCGTGTTTGGCCTTGGCTTCTTCGCTTATATCGTCGGCGGCACGATCGACGAGGTCTTTTTTCCCGAACGGCTTCCCAATCCGACCTTCGGCACGGGTGGGTTGTTATGGTCGGCCTTGACCTTGGCGCTGCTCACCGTGCCGGTTGTGATCGTCGCCACCGAAGAAGCCTTGGCCGCGGTGCCGCGCTCCGTGCGCGAAGGCTCGCTCGCCTGCGGTGCCTCCAAATGGCAGACCATCCGCCGCATCGTGCTGCCTCGCGCCATGCCCGGCATTATGACGGGATTGATCCTGGCCATGGCGCGCGGCGCCGGCGAGGTCGCGCCGCTGATGCTGGTCGGGGTCGTCAAGCTCGCCCCTGAACTCCCCATCGACGGCATCTTCCCCTATATCCATTTCGAGCGCAGCTTCATGCATCTGGGCTTCCACATCTACGATGTCGGATTCCAATCGAGGAATTCCGAAGCGGGCAAGCCCATGGTTTTCGTGACCACGTTGCTTCTGATCGCGCTGGTTGCGTTGATGAACGCGACGGCGATCATGGTTCGCAACCGGCTCAAGCAGAAATTTTCCGGCAGTCAGTTCTAAGGCCCCGAGAGAGGCGGAGACCGATTTATGGTGAGTGTTGCGCGAATCCAGCCAGACGAAGGCGAGACCCACTATCATGTCCGTGCCGGCACCGAAGGCGCCATCATCGACGCGGAGAATTTCAACCTGTTCTACGGCCGGAAGCAGGCATTGTTCGACATCACGCTTTCGGTGCCGCGCGGCCTGGTCTGCGCACTGATCGGTCCTTCGGGCTGCGGCAAATCCACTTTCTTGCGCTGCCTCAATCGCATGAACGACCTCATCGACAACGTAACGATAAACGGCACCATGCGCATCGAGGGCCGCGATCTTTACGATCCCGGTATCGACGTCATCGCGCTCCGCAAACGCATGGGCATGGTTTTCCAAAAGCCCAACCCGTTCCCGATGTCGATTTTCGAAAACGTCGTCTATCCGCTGCGGATCGACGGCGTGCGCGACCGTAACCTGCTCGAAGAGACATGCGAGCGCGCTCTGCGGGGTGCTGCTTTGTGGGATGAGGCGAAAGACCGACTGAAGGAAAGCGCCCTCAGCCTTTCCGGCGGCCAACAGCAACGGCTTTGCATCGCCCGCGCCATCGCCGCCGATCCGGAAGTGCTGCTGATGGACGAGCCGTGCTCGGCGCTCGACCCCATTGCTACCTCCAAGATCGAGGAGCTGATCGACGAACTCAAGGGCCGTTACACGATCATCATCGTCACCCACAACATGCAGCAGGCGGCGCGCGTTTCCGACAATACGGCCTTTATGTATCTAGGCCGGCTGATCGAATTCGGCGAAACCGAGATAATGTTTACGGCGCCCAAGGTGACGAAAACGCTCGACTACGTCACCGGCCGCTTCGGCTGACGTCGCGAGCGGGAAAAAGGATAGAAGATGAACAGCGACACCACCCATACCGTCAAATCCTACGACGAAGACCTGCGCCGCCTGAACAAGACCATCGCCGAAATGGGCGGCCTGGCCGAAACCCAGCTCGCCGATGCCGTCGGCGCGCTGGTCAGCCGCGATAGCGATAGCGCCGCCGCCGTCATCGAAAGCGACCAGCGCATCGACCAGCTCGAACGCGAAGTGGACGCGTCGGTCGTGCGGCTTCTGGCCCTGCGCCAGCCGATGGCCAGCGATCTGCGTTCGATTGTCGCCGCGCTTAAGATCGCCTCGGACATCGAGCGCATCGGCGACTATGCCGCCAACGTCGCCAAACGGGCCATCGCGCTCAACCAGATGCCGCCGGCGCGACCGGCGAATTCCCTGCCGCGCATGGGCCGCCAGGTTCAACAGATGATCAAGGACGTGCTCGACGCCTTCATCGCCAAGGATGCCGCGCTGGCCGAGGCCGTGTGGAACCGCGACGAGGAGGTCGACGATACCTACAACAGCCTGTTCCGCGAGTTGCTGACCTATATGATGGAGGATCCGCGGAACATCAGCGCCTGCACACATCTCTTGTTCATCGCCAAGAACATCGAGCGCATCGGCGACCATGCCACGAATATCGCCGAGACGATCCATTTCATGGTCCACGGCAAACCGATCGCCGCGGTCCGGCCCAAAGGCGATTCGACTGCCTTCGCGGTCATCAAGCCCCGTACCGGCGAGAAAGGTTCCGCGCCCCAATGAAACAGCGCATCCTGGTCGTCGAAGACGAAGACGCCGTGGTCGAATTGCTGCGCTACAACCTGGAGAAGGCCGGCTTCGACGTGGCTGCTGCCGGTGACGGCGAAGAGGCGTTGAGCGCGGTTGCCGACGACGTACCCGATCTTCTTATCCTCGACTGGATGTTGCCTCATTTATCGGGCATCGAAGTCTGCCGACAGATTCGGCGCAGGCCCGAAACGCGAGACATTCCCGTATTGATGTTGACCGCGCGCGGCTCGGAGGCGGATCGCGTTCGCGGTCTTGATTGCGGCGCCGACGATTATGTCGCCAAGCCATTTTCGACGAACGAGTTGATGGCGCGGGTGCGCGCCCTGCTGCGCCGGGCCAAACCGGCCGAGGTCGAGGGCAAATTGAGCTTCGGCGGCGTCGAGATGGACCTCGGTTCACATCGCGTCAGCCGCGCCGGCCGTTCGATCCATCTCGGACCCACGGAATTCCGCCTGCTCAAACATCTGATGGAGCGGCCCGGCCGCGTCCTCAGCCGCGAGCAGCTTCTCGACTCCGTCTGGGGCCGCGACATCTATGTCGAGCCGCGCACCGTTGATGTCCATGTGCGCCGCTTGCGTAAGGCGCTAAACGGTCCCGACGATGTCGACATCATCCGCACCGTCCGCGCCGCCGGCTACAGCCTCGACGAGACCACCGAGGAAGAAAAGACGGCCTAAGGCCTTAACGCCCGCCGAACAGCTTCGACCGGAACGGCCGGCGTTTCCTGACCGCCACCATAAGGACGCGCGATTGCGTGCGGATGTCGGCCCACCACAAATCTTCTGTCGGCGCGAACACCATTTTTTGCACCTGCTCGAAACCGACGTCGCGCAGAAGGGCGACCAGGGATTCTTCGGTCAACCACACGGAAAAATCGTTCTTCAGCGAGGCCGTGGCGGACAGGTCCTTGTGCAACTGGCTCGCACCCGGATCGAATTCCCGGTAATCGCGACCGCGATAGGTCTTGCCCTCGAAGACATAATCCTTGATCGGCGACAATTCCGGTTTCCAGCTCTTGTGTTTTTGGCGGATTATTTTCGGTTGGTTCACCATCGCCACGTGGGTGTCGATGACGATGAAATCGGTACAGAGCCCTGCCATGTTCTTCAAGAACCGGAGCGGATCGTCGAGGTGATAAAGCAGGCCCAGGGCAATGGCGACATCGAAGGACCCGTATTTGCCCTTCGTCACTTTCATCACGTTGTCCTGGACATAGGATAGGTTTTTCAGGCCGAGCACCGATTTGGTGAATTTGCATTTCTTGACGTTGAGAAGTTTGCCTTCCACGCCAAGCACGCTGGCCCCTTGCATCGCGCATTCGGTCGCGAAATAACCCTCCAGGCAGCCGAGATCGACGATCTTCTTGTTCTTAAAAGTTCCGCCAAGTTGATGGCTGACTATGTGCATGATTTCTTCATGCGTCTTGTAATAAGAATCAACGTAGGCGGTGTATATGTTGTAGGGCAGCTTGATATTATGATTCCACGGCCCTAACACTTCTCTCACTTCGAGAATGCTCTTCTTGTCCCACTTTTTCCTTTCGACGGACAGTGCTGAAACTTTCTTGAAGTAAGTCCTTCCTTCTCGTTCATTGTCCGTCTGAGTCGGCATGTCATTCTCCCAAATACGCGGGTCATGGACGAGCGCCGACCGGAAGCCATGAGTCCACAGCGGCAGGTTCGTGCACGTTGGCGGCATGGAAGCCGAATTTGCCGGTTGGGACAAGCCCCTGTGTCGGTTGGCCACAAGCCTTCGGCCCCGCGATGGACCTCGCGGGCCTAACCTGGATTATTCACGAGCGGAGTAATTTTAGGGTGGCGGGCGTAGTGTAACCCGTTGATTTCGTGTAATGTTTTGTTGTCAAAGCAAGACCTCCAGCGAACTCACGGAGTGCGACGCC
>SHVT01000054.1 GCA_009694125.1 Rhodospirillaceae bacterium
GCGTATCGTCGGCCACAAGACCGGTGAAATCGAGGCAATTCTCGGTTACCGTGGCCGCGACGAAATGATCCACCGCGACGATCTGGCGATGGGTAGTTGAGAAGCCGATTCCGATGATTCAGCCCCGGATCGCGACCCAGGCCCGCGAGGTCGAACCCCTCGAGGCGCGTATGCGCGCCATCGGGGAGAACGCGCGCAAAGCCGCCGCTGCCCTCGCCTTGGCCGGCACCGAGACAAAGAACCGGGCGTTGCGGGAAGCCGCCGCGGCGATCCGTGGGAGCCGCGCCGCCATTCTGGTCGCCAATCGCGAAGACGTGGCCGATGCCCAACGTCAGGGCCTGGGCGACGCCATGCTCGACCGCTTGTTGCTGGACGATGCACGCATCGACAGCATGGCCCGGGGCCTCGATGACATCGCCGCCCTGCCTGACCCCATCGGGACCGTCATGGCGGAATGGACCAGGCCCAACGGCCTGAATATTAGCCGCGTGCGGGTGCCGCTCGGCGTCATCGGCATCATCTATGAATCGCGCCCGAACGTGACCGCCGATGCCGGCGGGCTGTGCCTCAAATCGGGCAACGCCGTTATCCTACGCGGCGGTTCGGAGAGTTTTCGGTCATCCGGGGCCATTTTCGACTGCCTGCGACAAGGGCTTGGCGGGGCCGGGCTGCCGGATGCCGCGATTCAGCTCGTGCCGACCCGCGACCGCGCCGCGGTCGGTCTGATGCTGACCATGCCCGACCTGATCGACATCATCGTGCCCCGAGGCGGCAAGAGCCTGATCGAACGCGTGATGCGCGAAAGCCGCATCCCGGTCATCGCCCATCTCGAGGGCATCTGCCACGTTTATGTCGATGGCGCCGCCGATCTCGCGATGGCGAGGAAGATCGTGCTGAACGCCAAGATGCGGCGCACCGGTGTCTGCGGGGCCACCGAGACCCTGCTGATCGACCGCCGCGCGGCGGGCACACATCTTCAGCCAATCCTGGCCGATCTGATCGCCGCGGGCTGCGAAATTCGCGGCGACGACCAGACCCGGGTTCTGGAGCCGCGCGCCATCGCGGCCACGGAAGCGGATTGGACCACCGAATATCTCGACGCCATCATTTCCGTGCGGGTCGTCGATGGCGTCGCCGGCGCCATCGACCACATCAACCGATACGGCTCACATCACACCGACGGCATCGTCACCGCCGATGCTGTAGCCGCGGAAAAATTCTTGTCGCATGTCGATAGCGCCATCGTCCTGCATAACGCCTCCACGCAATTTGCCGATGGCGGCGAGTTCGGGATGGGCGCGGAAATCGGCATATCGACCGGCAAGCTCCATGCCCGCGGACCGGTCGGGGCGGAGCAACTCACCAGCTACAAATACGTCGTGCGCGGCAAGGGTCAGGTTCGGCCCTGAGCCTCACTTCGGACACCGCGGCGGCGCTCGGCCGCGCCCCCGCCCGGCGGGTGGGATTACTGGGTGGCTCCTTCAACCCGGCCCATGCCGGCCATCGCCACATCGCGCTCATTGCCCTCGCCAGCCTTGGACTTGATCAGGTGTGGTGGCTGGTGTCGCCGCAAAATCCACTGAAGCCGGAAAAAGGGATGGCGCCACTCGCCCAACGTCTGGCCGGCGCGCGCGCGATGGCCAAACATCCGCGCATCCGCGTCTTGGACATCGAACGTTTGCTCCGAACCCGGCATACGGCCAGCACACTTGCGGCGTTGCGGCGCCGCTTCCCGCGCTGCCGCTTCGTGTGGCTGATGGGGGCGGACAACCTGATCCAATTCCCACGCTGGAAGCGATGGACAACGATCTTTAACACCGTACCGATTGCGATTTTTGCCCGCTCTACCTATTCTTTAAAGGGACTGGCTGGCACCGCCGCGAGGCGCTTCGCTCGTTTCAGGCACGGAACCAAACCAGCCGCGAGGCTGATCGAGGCCAAGCCGCCGGCTTGGATATTCTTCCCGTCGCGGCTTCACCCGGCTTCGGCCACGGCAATTCGCGCGGCGCGGGCGCAAGACGGCGGAGGATGAAATCGCTCGGGAGCCGACCCAAGGGCAGAAAGGAGCGCGCAATCGCAACGAGAAAAAAGGCACGGCCGACCGTCAAGGCCCTGCTCAAGCTGGTTCAAACCTCCCTCGACGCCGACAAGGCCGAGGAGATCGTTACAATCGACGTCGCCGGCCGCACTTCGATGGCCGATTTCATGGTGATTGCCACCGGTGGCTCTCACCGCCAGCTCGGCGCGATGACCGGGCGCCTCGTTGAAAAATTGAAAGCCAAGGGGATCCCCACCGTTCCGGTCGAGGGACTGTCTCAGGGCGACTGGGTACTGGTCGACGCGGGCGACGTCATCGTCCATCTGTTCCGGGCGGAACAACGCGCGCTCTACAATCTCGAAAAGATGTGGAGTGTGGATTTGCCCGAACAGAGTGTGGCCATGACCGCCTGACGCCGCCATCCACGGCCAGGCGCGCCCATGCGAATCGTTCTCGCGGCCGTAGGCCGCCTGCGCGCGGGTCCTCTGCGCGAGACGTTCGATGATTACGCCGGTCGTTTGCGAATCCCGCTCAAGCTCACCGAAGTTGAAGAACGCCGCCGCCTTCCGGCCGAGGCGTCCAAACGCCGCGAAGCCGAGTTATTGCGCGGCGCGATACCAAAAGGCGCCAGGATCGTGGCCCTCGACGAGGCCGGCACCGGGCTAAGCAGCGCGCAGTTCGCCCGCAAGCTGGGCGATTGGCGCGATTCCGGCCCGTCGGACCTCGCTTTTGTTATCGGTGGCGCCGATGGGTTGGACTCCGCGCTTATCCGAGATGCCGCCTTTGTCCTTTCCCTCGGTGCCATGACCTGGCCGCATATCCTCGCGCGCATCATGCTGGCCGAACAACTCTATCGGGCGGAGACTATCCTCGCCGGCCATCCCTACCATCGCGGGTAGCGCGCCGCCCCGGGCGTATTGCCGGGAAGTTGAAGTCAGCGCCGGATTTCGTGGCTATTCTTGAGTGGGGACCCTGCCTATAGTGTCTGTTGATCCATGACCTCGCCCTCCCGTCCGCGCCCGATTGTCCTGTGTATTCTCGATGGTTGGGGCCATCGCGAAGACAACAGCGACAACGCGGTCGCGCTCGCGCACACGCCGGTATGGCGGCGGCTGTGGCGGGACTGCCCGCATGCGTTGTTGCAGGCCTCCGAACTCAATGTCGGGCTGCCTTCCGGTCAAATGGGCAATTCCGAGGTCGGGCATATGAATCTCGGCGCCGGCCGGGTCGTTATGCAGGACCTGCCCCGGATTGATCTCGCCGTTGCCGACGGGTCGCTGGCCACGAACCCGTCGCTCAAGACCTTCATCGAAACCGTGCGGAAATCCGGCGGCAAAGTTCATTTGATGGGTTTGATGTCGCCCGGCGGCGTTCACTCCCATCACGATCACATCCTGGCGCTCGCGCGCATCCTCGCCGATGCCGGCCTCGAAATCGCGCTTCATGTGTTCCTCGACGGCCGCGATACGCCGCCCAAAAGCGCGCGGGAATACCTCAGCGCCTGCGCGCCGGCCTTGCGCGCGATTAAGGGCCTTCGCTTCGGCACGGTCGCGGGCCGCTACTACGCCATGGATCGGGACAGGCGCTGGGAACGCACCAAACTTGCTTACGACGCCATGGTCGATGGCCAGGGCGAGACCGCCTCCGATCCCATCGCCGCGATCGGCCGCGCTTATGCCGCCGACATCACCGACGAGTTCGTGCGCCCGGCCGCTATCGCCGGTTATCGCGGGATGAGCGACGGCGACGGCCTGTTGATGGCCAATTTTCGCAGCGACCGCACCCGCCAGATTCTCACGGCGCTGCTTGTCTCCGATTTCGATGCCTTTCCCCGCGCGAAAGTCGTGCGTTTCGCCGCGGCGGCGGGACTGAGCGAATATTCTTCGGCGCTCGGCAAGCTCATGTTGACCATGTTCGCGCCCCGGGCCCTCGCCAACGGGATCGGCGAGATCGTTGCCCGCGCCGGTCTTCGCCAGCTGCGCATCGCGGAGACCGAGAAATACGCGCATGTCACGTTTTTCTTCAATGGCGGGGAAGAGCGTGAATTTCCCGGGGAGGAACGAATCCTCGTCCCTTCGCCTCGTGTCGCGACCTATGACCTGAAGCCCGAGATGTCGGCGCCCGAGGTCACGGACCGGCTGGTCGAGGCCATAACCTCGGGCCGTTTCGATCTTATCGTCGCCAATTACGCCAATACCGACATGGTCGGACACACCGGCGACACGCAGGCGGCGATCAAGGCAGTCGAAGCCGTCGATGCGGCGCTCGGTCGCCTGGAAACGGCAATCAAGAAGGCCGGCGGCGCGATGTTCATCACCGCCGATCACGGCAATGCCGAAACCATGCGCGAGGCGACGACCGGCGAGCCGCATACCGCCCATACGCTCAACCCGGTGCCGGCAATCCTGGTCAACGCGCCTTCCTGGGTGGGGGGCATGCATGGCGGACAACTCGCCGATGTCGCGCCGACGCTTTTGTCCCTGTTCGGTATACCCAAGCCGAGTGAAATGACCGGCCGCCCTCTGTTCGATCCGTGCGGAGAGCCGTCGGAGCGAAACGCCGCACGCGCCGCCATGGTTCCGGCCGCGGGAGTCGCCGACCGTGCCGCGCATTAGATACCTTGCATTGATATCGCTGGCCCTGTCGGCGACGTGGGTTGCGCCGGCTGCGGCGGCGACCAACACGGAAGCCGAGTCCGACATCATGAGCCGGCTTCAGCGCACCGAAAAGGCGTTGAGCGAAACGCAGAAGCGCCGCGAGCAATTCGATCAGGCGGCGGCGGCTCAGGGTCGCGAAGAAGAATTGTCCTCGCTCGAATCGACATTGGCCGCGCTCGATGCTGAGATCGACGACCGAACCGCCGATTTGGGCCGGCGACGCGGTGAGCTCTCTGGGCTTCTCGGTGTGCTCGCCCGCCTCGGACGCCAGCCGCCGGAGCTGTTGATCGCGATGCCCATGGGGCCGCTCGATTCCGTTCGCTCCGCCAACATCCTCGGCGATATGCTGCCGCGGATCGAGGCAAAGGCGGCCGCGTTGCGGCGGCAAGTCGCCGACCTCGGTCAGTTGCGCGACCAGACAGCCCGGCAGCGAAGTGAGATCGCCCGGGTCGCCACCGCGCTATCGCACGATCGGCAGCGCCTCGACGACCTGGTCGCCCGCAAGACTGCCTTCGCAACGCCAGAATGAAACCGCGGGTCGCGAACAGGCATCACATCAGGCGGGATTGGCGGCCGCGGCCAGCGATCTTCGCGAATTGTTGACCCGCCTGGAAGCCGACCGGGAGGCCCGTCGACCGGCGCCGCCAGCCGGCCGAACAGCAACCGAGGATGGGCTTGGGGCGCCGCGCCTGGATTTCGAACACGCGCGCGGCAAACTCCTGTTTGCGGCCCGCGGTCGGATAATTAGCCAATTCGGGCAGGCCAATGAATTCGGTCAACCCGCCAAGGGGTTGACCATCGAGACCCGTGCCGATGCGCAAGTGGTTGCACCCTATGCAAGGAATCGTAGCTTTCGCCGGACCCTTTCGGCAATACGGCGAAATCTTGATCCTGGACCATGGCGACGGTTATCATAGCTTGATTGCGGGACTCGCCCGGGTCGACAGCGTGCCCGGGCAGTGGGTGGCGGCGGGAGAGCCAATCGGCGTCATGGGCCGGCCGAACGGCGGTGTTCCCAGCCTCTATGTTGAATTGCGTCGGAGGGAGCAACCCATTAACCCGCTCCCGTGGATTGCGGCTCGCAACGAAAAGGCGAAATAATGAAGCGCGGATGGATTGTTGCGGCGTGCGCCCTCGGGGTGCTGGCGGTTTCCCCGCTTCCGGTATTGACCCAAACCAATACGTCGGAAACCTATCGACAGCTTAACCTTTTCGGCGACGTCTTTGAGCGCATTCGCGCCGACTACGTTGAAGAGGTAAAAGACGAGGCGATGATCGAGGCCGCGATCAACGGGATGTTGAGCGCGCTCGACCCCCATTCAAGCTACATGAATGCCAAGTCCTTCCGCGATATGCAGGTGCAGACACGCGGCGAATTCGGCGGCCTGGGCATCGAAGTGACCATGGAAAACGGCCTGGTCAAGGTGGTGTCGCCGATCGACGACACGCCCGCTTCGCGCGCCGGCGTCAAACCGGGGGACTACATCACCCACATCAATGGCGAACAGGTCTTGGGCTTGACTCTGGCCGACGCCGTTGACCGCATGCGCGGCCCGGTCAACAGCGCCATCAAGCTCACCATCCGCCGCGAGAATGTCGATGCCTTCGACCTCACCCTGAACCGCGCGGTCGTCAAAGTGCAGTCGGTGCGCTATCGGGCCGAGGGCGACATCGGTTATGTCCGCATCACGTCGTTCACGGAGCAAACGGAAAGCGGGCTCAAGACCGCGGTCGCGAAAATCCGCGAACAGGTCGGGCCCAAACTCAAAGGTTTTGTTCTCGACCTCCGCAACAATCCCGGCGGCCTGCTCGATCAGGCCGTGGCCGTGTCCGACGCCTTCCTCGACAAAGGTGAGATCGTATCGACTCGCGGTCGCCGGGCCGACGACGCCCAGCGGTTCAACGCCCGCGCCGGCGATCTGGCCGAAGGCCGACCGGTGGTTGTGCTGATCAACGCCGGTTCGGCGTCGGCCTCCGAGATCGTAGCGGGCGCGCTGCAGGATCACCGCCGGGCAATCCTTCTGGGCACCAAATCCTTCGGCAAGGGTTCGGTTCAGACGATCATTCCGCTGTCGGGGCAAGGCGCGGTTCGGCTTACGACCGCCCGGTATTTCACGCCGTCAGGCCGCTCGATCCAGGCCCAAGGCATCGAACCCGACATCGCCGTGGAACAATCGCGCATCGAGCCGTTGGAAGCCGCGGCCTCGCGCCGCGAATCGGATTTGCGCGGGGCACTGCGCAACCCCGGCCAACAGCAGCCGGCCGCGGCACCCGCCGCACCGGCCGCACCTCAAGCCGAAGCAGCGGAAATCGGGAGCGCGCAGGACTACCAACTTGCCCGCGCGCTTGACCTACTGCGCGGCGTGGCGTTGTTCAGCCCCCGCGCCGCGAACTAAGGGTTACTGCAGGCCGGCGCTGTTCAGGGGGCGGCGCCGGCGGGCCTCGGCTAGCGTTAGCCAATGCCGATGATTTAGGATCGCGGGATGGCGAGGCTTCCTCATCTGGACCGCGGAACAGTCGCTCTCGCATCGGCCTGGGCGCTGTTTGTTGTGGCCGTGGCCGGGGTCTGGGTTTGGCTTGCTTTTATCGCCGAGCCGCCGCCGTCCATGGCCGCGCGACCGGCCACCGTGATTGCGATTACCCCAATGGGCGCGGCCGACATCGCGCGAGAAATGGCGTCCGATCCTCCGCCGGTCGCCGTGGTGCCGACGCCGCAGATCGCCGCGGTGGAACCGCCGGCGCCGGGGCCCGCCAAACCCGCGGAGAGTCCCAAACCGCCGCCAGCGCCGCCGCCGCGTCCGGAAGTCAGGCCAGCGGTCGCACCGCCAGCCGCTTCTCCCCCGCCGCAACCGCCCGGCCCCGAGCTGGCCCAAGCCGTTTCGCCGGCGGCAGCGGCCTTGGCGGCCATGCCTTGGCGGCTCTACGCACGTCCGTTCGATGACAATGACAAGCGGCCGCGCATCGCGGTCGTGGTCAGCGATCTCGGTCTTCGCGCCACCGCCACGACGACCGCCATCCAGCAGCTTCCCGGCAGCGTTACCTTGGCCTTTTCGCCTTATGGGGAAAATCTGGCGCAATGGATCCAATTGGCCCGCGCCGCCGGGCACGAAGTCCTGCTCAACCTGCCCATGGAGCCTTTCAACTATCCGGCCAACGACCCGGGACCTCAAACCTTGTTGACCAGCCTGACGGTGCCGCAAAATCTTGGCCGGCTGGACTGGGTTCTTGGCCGAGTGAACGGTTACGTCGGGGTGACGAACCACATGGGTTCGCGCTTTACGGTTTCCGCCGACGCGGTTTCGCCGATTCTGGCGGCGCTCAAGGACCGCGGGCTGATGTTCCTCGACAGCCGGTCGGCCGCCGAGAGTGTGGCGGCGCGACTCGCCCGCGAAATCGGCCTGCCGCGGGCCATCAACGATCGATTCATCGACCATGAAGCCTCGCGCGTGGCCATCGATGGCCGCCTCGCCGAGATCGAACGTCTCGCCCGCCAGAATGGAGCGGCCGTCGCCATGGCCAACCCTTACCCGGTGACCTTCGAGCGGCTGGGACAATGGATCGCCGGACTCGAGGCCAAGGGACTTGTCCTGGCCCCCCTGACCGCCGTGGCGGACCGGCAAAAAAACTAATGGACGGCGACGAGGACGTACCCGCCGACTACCGTCGCGGCGTCGGCATCATGCTGGTCGATGGGCGCGCCCGCGTGTTCGTCGCCCGGCGCATCGACATGCCGAGCAAGTCCTGGCAGATGCCGCAAGGTGGCATCGACGCGGGCGAGCAACCGCGCGCCGCCGCGATGCGCGAGTTGGCCGAGGAAATCGGAACCAACAAGGCCCGAATTCTAGCGGAGAGCCGGATCTGGCATCGTTATGACCTGCCGCCTGAATTGGTCGGTAAATTGTGGGGCGGGCGCTATCGCGGCCAGGCCCAAAAATGGTTCCTTATGCAATTCCTGGGCGGCGATTCGGATTTCAATCTCGAAACCGAACACCCCGAATTCCTGGACTGGCGATGGGCCGAAATCGCCGAGCTGCCCGACCTTATCGTGCCCTTCAAACGCCAGCTTTATCGAGACATCATCGCCGAATTTTCGCGACCCGTCGCGGCCATCAGGGCCACCTGAATTCTCCAAACGTCAGTGAGACCCGACATGCCTCGTGAAAGCATGGAATACGATGTTGTTGTCGTTGGCGCCGGCCCAGCCGGCCTTTCCGCGGCGATCCGGCTGCGCCAGTTGGCGTTAGCCTCCGGGCGTGAACTGCGAGTCGCCGTACTCGAAAAGGGATCCGAGGTCGGCGCCCATATCCTGTCCGGAGCCGTGATCGAGCCGCGCGCGCTCGCGGAGTTGATCCCCGATTGGCGGGAACGCGGCGCACCTTTGACGACACCGGCAACCGACGATCGTTTTGTCCTGCTCACACAAAAGCTGAACCTTCGCTTGCCGACGCCCCCGCAGATGCGCAATCACGGCAACTACATCGTCAGCCTGGGCAATCTTTGTCGGTGGTTGGCCGGTCAGGCCGAGGCCATTGGCGTGGAGATCTTTCCCGGGTTCGCCGCTGCGGAAATTCTTTATGACAATGCCGGCCGCGTCACCGGAGTGGCCACCGGCGACATGGGTATCGGCCGCGACGGCAAACCCACCGCGCATCATCAGCCGGGGGTCGAACTCCGAGCGTCTTATACGTTGTTGGCCGAAGGCTGCCACGGCTCCCTGACCAAACAACTGAGCCGGCAATTCGACCTACGGTCTCAATCCGATCCGCAAACCTACGGCCTGGGAATCAAGGAACTTTGGGAGATCGACCCCGCCAAACACCGGCCCGGACAGGTGGTTCACACGATCGGGTGGCCGCTGGATTCGCGGACCTATGGCGGATCATTCCTTTATCATTTCGACAAGAACCTCGTTTCCATCGGGTTCGTGGTCGGGTTGGACTACGAAAATCCCTATCTCAGCCCTTTCGAGGAATTTCAGCGGTTCAAGACCCATCCCTCGGTACGTCCCTTGTTGGAGGGCGGTCGGCGAATCGCTTATGGCGCCCGCGCCCTCAACGAAGGGGGCTATCAATCGATCCCGCGGCTGACCTTCCCCGGAGGTGCGCTCATCGGCTGCACTGCGGGTTTTCTTAACACCCCGAAAATCAAGGGAACCCACACCGCCATGAAGTCCGGAATGCTCGCGGCGGAGGCGGTTGCCGCGGCGCTGGCCGAGGGCAAGACCGGGGAACTTGCCGATTACCCGCGCGCCCTCGAACGGAGCTGGGTCGGACAGGAGTTGTTCCAGGCGCGCAATATCCGTCCCGGTTTTCGGTGGGGCCTGTGGGTGGGACTGCTCAACGCCGCGATCGACACTTATGTTTTCAAAGGGCGAGCGCCTTGGACCCTGCACCATCACCCGGATCACAGGACCTTGTACCCAGCCGCGGCGGCGCGACCGATCAGCTACCCCAAGCCCGACGGCCGCTTGACCTTCGACCGCCTTTCTTCGGTGTTCCTCTCCAATTCCAACCACGAGGAAAACCAACCGCCCCATCTTCGACTGCGCGACCCGCAAAAGGCGATCGCGATCAATCTCGCCGATTTTGATGCCCCGGAGCAGCGTTATTGTCCGGCCGGAGTCTATGAAATCCTGCGCGACGGCGATGGCGCGCCGCGGTTGCAGATCAATGCCGCCAATTGCGTTCACTGCAAGACTTGCGACATCAAGGACCCCACCCAGAACATCGACTGGGTCGTTCCCGAAGGTGGCGGCGGCCCCAATTACACGGGTATGTAGCCCACCCCGGCGGCGTATCACTGATCCTTAAGTAAACCCCGCTTTCGCTGGGGTCGGCGGCCATTGGGAATCGCGCGGGCATTATCGGGATTGGCGAAATCGCCTCGGGCGACTAGATTGGCATCAACTTTTGTCTCAAACGCCGCCGGCGACGGCGGATTCGGCCGGCCCAGCAAAAGCGTGGCGCCGGGCCGCGAATCGGGATCCACATGACCAAGCATGACGCACGGTCCGCCTGGGGCTATTTCAGCATCGGCGCGCTTCGCCATCTGGGGTTCCTCGTCCTGGCCATGCCGCTGGCCGCGTGCGCCGCCGAGCGCCCACGGGCGCCGGTCGCGGGCCCCGGCGCGCCCACGCAAATGGCCGAATTGGTACCGACGGAGGAAACCGCCACCGGGCGTTACCTCGCCGGGCGCCATGCAGAAGCGGTCCGCGAAATTTCGAAGGCCGCCGACTATATCGCCGCGACCCTTAAGGACGACCCCGACAATTTCGACCTGCTTAATCGCGCCTTCAATTTGATGCTGGCCGACGGGCGCATTGGCGAGGCCGGCGTGCTCGCCCGGCGCATTGTCGGTTTTCAGCCCGCCTCACCCTTGGCCGGATTGGTCCTGGCGGTCGAGGACGCCAAATCCGGCAGGTTGGCGGAGGTGGAACGCCGGCTGGGCCTCATTCCCCGCACCGGCGCCAACCGGCTTTTTGTCCCGCTCCTCTCGGCCTGGGCGATGCAGGGCCAGGGGCGGACGGCGGCGGCGCTGCAGGCGCTTGTTCCGCTGGCTGACAACAGCGGGTTCGCCCAACTTCACGACCTCCATTCCGCCTATATCAACGATTTGGCCGGCATCAACGACGCGGCCGAGGTGAGTTACCGGGCGGTGTTCAACCAGCCGAACCCTCCCCTGCGAGCCTTCGAGGCTTTTGGCTCCTTCCTTTCGAGAGCGAACCGGGAGGGGGAGGCCAAGACCCTCTATGAGCGGTACGAGCGACAAAATCCCGAATCGGATTTCCTCGCCCCGACGCGCGAGCGGCCGATTTCGACGGCGTTGGAGGGCACGGCGGAGGCATCGTTCAACGTCGCCGGGCTGCTTCGCCAGGACGCCGGCGGACAGACCTCGCTCTATTTTGCCCGGCTCGCGATCCATTTGCGGCCGGAATTCCCGGCCGCCCAAGTCACGATCGGGGAAATCCTCGACGCTCAGGGCCGCGATGAAGATGCCGTGTTGGCCTACAAAGCCGTGCGGCCCGACTCACCCTTCGGCTGGATTGCTCGCATTCGCATGGCCGAAACGCTTAGTGCGCTTGTTCGCCCGGACGAGGCGACGAAACTGCTGCTCGGCATGGCCGACGAGCGCCCCGCCCGATCCGACGCGTTGCTGGTCCTTGCCGGCCTCTATCGCACGAAGGACCGCTACGCTGATTCGGCTCAGGCCTACGATCGCGCCATCGCGCGTATTCCGCGGCTTGAACAAAGGCACTGGGGCATTTTGTACGGTCGCGGGATCGCCCTGGAGCGATCGAAGCAATGGCCGCGTGCGGAGGCCGATTTCATCCGCGCCTTGGATCTGCAACCCGAGCAGCCGGACGTCATGAACTACCTGGCCTATTCCTGGGTGGATCAGGGTCTGAATATCGAGCGCGCCTTGCGGATGTTGGAACGCGCCGTCGAGCTTCGACCCAACAACGGCTACATCATCGATTCGCTCGGTTGGGCCCTGTATCGAATGGGACGTTTCCCGGATGCCGTCGCCTATCTGGAGCGCGCGGTCGAGTTGCATCCAGCCGATGCCACGCTGCTCGATCACCTGGGCGATGCGATGTGGCGCGTCGGCCGCCAGACCGAGGCGCGTTATCAATGGGAGCGCGCCCTGCAAAGCAAACCCGACCCCGCTCATATCCCTGAAATTCAGGCGAAATTGGCGCGCGGCCTAACGACGCCCGCCACCCGCGGCGGCTGAAGAGCCCTGATTCCGGCGGCGACCCGCCCGACCCACGCCCATGCCGCGGCCGATGCGGTGAGGCTGCCCGTGCAATGTGCCGCGCCCGCCAAGATCAATCTCTACCTCCACGTCACCGGTCGGCGTCCGGCGGACGCAGGGGCCTTCGCCGGCTATCACGAAATCGATAGCCTGTTCGCGTTTCTCGACTTGCACGACAGCCTCGCGGCCGAGCCGGCCGCTGATTTGTCTCTGTCCGTCTCCGGGCCTTTCGCCGCGGCTCTACCCCAGGATGACGCCGACAACCTCGTGCTGCGCGCGGCGCGCCTGGTGGCGGCCCAGGCCGGCGTGCCCGCGGCCGCGCGCCTGACCCTGACCAAACGCATACCGGTTGCCGCGGGGTTGGGTGGCGGCTCCACCGATGCGGCGGCCGCCCTGCTGGTGTTAAACCGGCTGTGGAAATTGACATTGGGCCGGGAGGAACTCGCCGGGTTGGCGCTACGGCTTGGGGCCGACGTTCCGGCGTGTCTGCTCGGCCGCCCGGCTTTTGTTGGCGGGATCGGCGAGACCGTGCGCGACTCTCCCGCCCTGCCCGCGGCAGCGCTTGTCCTCATCAACCCCGGCGTGCCGCTGTCGACCGCGCAAGTCTTCGCCGCCTATCGCGAGCCCTTTTCCGCGGCCGCCCGTTTCGACCAAAGCCCCGAATCGACCGTCCACCTGGCACGCCTGTTGGCCGAACGCGGCAATGACCTGACCCGCGCGGGCTGCCGGCTTGTCCCCGAGATCGCGGCGGTGCTGAAGGCGCTCGCCGCCCGGCCCGATTGTCTGATGTCACGCATGAGCGGGAGCGGCGCCACTGTCTTTGGCCTGTTCGAGACTCCCGCCGACGCGGCCGCTGCCGCGCGCGTCCTCAAGGAGGCCAATCCGCGATGGTGGATCACGGCCGCACGGCTGATGTCCGATCGGGCGGCGGCGTTCGGAGGCGAGCCCTAACGGCGGTTGCGCGCCCAACGGGCGTACCGTAGTTTTCATATTTGGATTCAGGCAGGCGTGGCGATGACGGTGGAAATATTCTCGCTAAAAGGAAAACGGGTTTGGGTCGCGGGCCATCGCGGCATGGTCGGCTCGGCCATCGTTCGGCGCCTTGCCGGTGAGGGTTGCGCGATATTGACCGCGGCGCGCGGCGAACTCGATCTGCGCCGCCAGGCCGATGTCGAGACCTGGATGGAAGCGCGCCGACCGGAGGTCGTGGCGGTCGCCGCGGCCAGGGTCGGCGGCATTCTCGCCAACGACACGCGGCCGGCGGAATTCATCTACGACAATCTGGCGATCGAGACCAATATCATTCAGGCCGCTTGGAAACTCGGCGTCGGCAAGCTGCTTTTCCTCGGCTCCGCCTGTGTTTATCCACGCCTCGCGGCGCAGCCGATGCCGGAAGAGGCGCTTTTGACCGGGCCGCTGGAGCCGACCAATCGCTGGTACGCGATCGCCAAGATCGCGGGTTTGATGATGTGTCAGGCCTTCCGCAAGCAATATGGCTGCGATTTCATCGCCGCGATGCCGACCAACGTCTACGGACCCGGCGATAACTACGACCTTCGCGCCAGCCACGTTGTCCCTGCTTTGATGGCAAAATCCCATCGGGCGAA